>NZ_VXCT01000028.1:0-66430 GCF_052850535.1 Shewanella sp. 1180_01 | reverse complement strand
ACGCCGATACGCCGAGTGCAAAGGCCTCTTCAAAGTTTTCAGCCTCTGGCTGGGCGGCGACAGTGCGCACGGTATTGCCGTGACGGATATGCACTATCTCGGTGGCTGCTGGCGTTAAAGGCGGTTCAGGTTCAACCCCGCGCATTAACTCAGCGGCTTCAAGGTTGCTCATGCGCTTATGTGCTTTGGCAGCTAACTTATTAGCCTTGGTGAATTGGGTACGGTGGCGAGTGTGTTCGCGGGCGGCATCGGTATCACCAAAGCCAGTCGCTTGAATACAGTTGGCCTCACAGATCAGCAGACCAGACAGCGTGTAACACACCACCATGCCGTGCAGGTTATCGGGGTCAAAACGGGCGACGATCTTCTGGCCGACATAGCTATATAAAGCTTCGTGGTGATAACGGTTTTTACGGCTGGCAACCGCGCCGCCCGCATCGAGCACTATCGTTGCTTGGCTGCTAACACGTACCGCTTCGGCGCTGAGTAACAACATGCGTTTTTGTTCCGCAGTGGCTTTACGCACCGTTGCATTTTGATAACTGGCAGCAAAGGCTTCGTCGAATGACATTACGCCGCGACACACTTCAGTTTCACGGTTTGGCCTTTGGTTAAAAGTCTGAACGCCTTCGGCTAACACCCGCATAAACACCTCAGCAGCAACGGCTTTGCTGCCATAGTTGTCGGGTTTTGCCGTTGGGTTTGCGCCAGTGTATGCACCCTCAAAGGCAATGTTTTTATCTACAAATTCGCCCAAACCACCCACGCCAAAAGCGCGTTCTATTGGCTTAGCTTGGCCATGGCCTTTGCCGTGGATCACGCTCGACCAATGCAGTTGAATACCGAGCATGGGGATCAAACCCATAGGGTCGTCAGGCTTCACTTTAAAGCGATATCGGTTAGGTACGCCGCCCGTCATCCACTTGTTGGCGGCTGCACGGGTGTTATCCAGCGTAAGTTGCTTAGGAATACCGTATTGATTGACCACATCCATTAGCGACAGGCGAATAGTGTCGGTATTTTCAGACACACCAACGCGCCAAGCGAGGATCTTGCGGGTGCGAATATCCGCCCAAAACCACGTTTTGGGTCGCAGGATTTCACCGTTATGCCAGCGCACAAATACGTTATGTTGATAGCCGTCACCATTGATCCACTCCATCGCCTCGATATCCAGCACGGTACGTTGCTGTGCTGGGTAGAGTTGCATCAGTGCATGTTCGCCTTGGCGTAACATCACTTGCTGTTCGTGTGGCACTTCTTTATCTAAGCGACGTTTTAAGCTATCAACCGAGGGGACTTCCCAGTTGTGTTTTTTGGCTGTGTCTAACAAGGCCCAATAGCTAGTGGCAAAGTTAGGTTGTTCTAACCGCAGGTAGTCGGTTTTAAACCATTCCCACGCTTCATCACTCACGGGGGCTAAACGGTTAGCGGCGTTGTTCATCGCCGCAATTTTGTTTTTGGTCAACAACTGCGGTGCCCAATCGGCTTTATCAAAGCCTTCGACCTTTTTACAGTCACGGCGCAAGGTTGGCACGGCTACACCAAATTCAACGGCGATATGCTCGTAAGCTGCCATTTTGTTGGTACCGGATTCAACTAGCGCATAAAAGGCACTCACATAAGCCAGTTTGGCTTTGGCAACAGACTGGGCGTGTTCGCCCGCACGTTCCCACAATTGCCAAAGGCTAGCGGCATCGTAACGCTCACGCGCAGCTTTAGGTTTGGGGGCATTCAGCACAGTACCGTTAAGCTCAATCTTGCCTTGCTGTGCAAGCAACTTGGCTTTAGCGGCAGGCGGTAAACTGTTGAGGTGATATTCAAAACCACCGCCACGACCTTCACGTTTGCGGCATGTCCAACCTTCGCGCTTGGCTTTAGCGTTAATGTTTTGTGTCGTGCCAGGCATGTCAGGTAAACCGATTAATTCAGCAGCACTAAACCATTGTTTTTGTGATGTGCTCATTCATTTTCTCCATCGAACATCGCCAGCTCTGGTTCTTGGCTTTTACTGACGTTTTCGCTATGCCAGGCAATGCCACCCATCACATTGTTAAGTGCAGTGATGGTGTCTTCGGCTGCGCTTTGTCCTTGGTAAAAACGGATCAGCAATCCCATAGCTTCACTAAACGAGCCTTGTAGTTCGTTGACTTCGGTATTAGTGGCTTTACGGCCGCTGGGAATATCGATAACGAGGCGGTTGCTAGATGCAGCGATATACAAGGTCATGTAATCCGCACCACAGGCGTGCTCAAATGGGCGGATCAATACGGCAGGAATACGACCATTCTCAAGCCATTTATATAGCGTCCACTTGCTAGGCAAACCCATCAGATCGGCAACGCGGTCTACTGAAAGGTTTTGTTTTTCGCGGGCAAACTCTAAGCACAACTCCATTGAGTGGCGCAGATTATTTGCTCGTACCTTTTTCCAGTTGCGTCTAGCCATTGGAAACCCCTATAAAATTCAGTTCCAAACAAAGTCGATCGTTGCGCTTGTCGGAGCGATCGCATTGCTCATACACTTCAATGCAATTCAATCAATAAAACAGGCTAACTATGACCAACCCACTCAACGTACCAAGCGAACTCATACCCATGGATGCAGAAACACTCCACGAGTTGGTGACGTCATTTATCTTTGTTTCCATTGATGCTTTGCATGCTGAACTGCAACAAATACGCACTCTCTTACCAGGCGTTTTAGTGCCCGAAGTTCGTCCCGAAACGTCAACATCCAACGTAATGGCGCTAGGCGAATGTGTTGGTAACGCACTATCTTTCGCGTTTGCGCCCACTGACGACGAGCTTCGCTATGCGCTCTCGCATCTGCCACCGTCCCAAATCCAACTTTTAACCTCACGCCTTCGCCAAATAGCGCATCGCTTGGTTCAGTTAGAAGAGGATCATCATTGCCAGCTACTGGCGGTATCCCCTGTGTGGCATAAACGCTGGCGCTTGCTGATTGAGGGGCAGTTACATCCTGCTTACATAGGGGGCATGTTTTTTTAGGTGCGCTCATTTATGCGACCTCTTGAACTTGTTTGTGCGCACTTTTATTAGCTGTTGTGTTAATATCGTTTTCGACGAGTTTGTTAGGATGTGAGTAACGGCTAGGCCAGATCTCAGCGGCATCAATGCCAATGGCATCAGCAATTATGCGCTCGCCCTTTGGCCAAGAAACCCGCAACGCATTTTGCAAAGTGTTTGAGGCTAAGCCATTCTCACGGGCAACGGCGGATAAGGTGGAGCCCTGTTTACGGATGGCAGCGATAATATCGGCGCGATGCCAGTCGTCTTTTGTGCGAAGTGAAGTAGTTTGCTTACGCATTTTTTTTGCTCCTAGATATAGCTGTTTGCTTGAACTCATTTAGTTAACTGCAAGTGTAAATTAACCTCAAATGAATTCAGTTGCAATAGATTTATATCTTCATTCAAGTTCGGTGTTGAGTTTAAAAGCACTCATATTATTGTTTTTTATTTAGTATCAATGGGTTATCTTCTGTATGGATGAATTAAATAAAGTTGAACGACCTCATTCAAGTTCAGGTGGTGAAGTTGAATGTTTTAGTTCTAGGCTTACTGAAATAATTGGTTCAGACAGTGCGCGTTCATTTGCGATGAAGGCTGACCTTTCTCAAACAGCGATTCAGAAATATTCGATAGGTGACTCGACACCTAATGTGGAAAGGCTCATTGCAATAGCTAAAGCAGGCGGTGTGACCGTGGAATGGTTGGTGACGGGCAATGGCCCTAAGTACCAGAAGGATTTTGATGCGTTAGTTAGTCAGTCTCATACTGACAAGTCTGTTGATGTGGTTGCGCAAATGGCGACACCTTCGGGTTTTCTTTCTGAATTTGCTTTGATACCAGGCTATAGCGTACAAGTCTCTGCAGGCTGGGGGAGTGAGGGTTCGGATGAAGTTGAGCCTAGCCGTCATCTTGCATTTAGAAAGCGTTGGCTTAAATGGCGAGGCTTTGCTGAAAAGGACTTAGTAGTAGTATGGGCCAAGGGCGATAGCATGGAACCCATCATTAGCAATAACAACACCTTGCTAATTAACATGCAGCGCACCGAACTCACCGACGGTAATATCTTTGTTATCCGCAATGAGAACCAACTGTGGGTAAAACGTGTGCAGGTTATGCCTAACGCCTGGCGCTTACTAAGTGATAATAAGTTATATGACCCTATAGAAGTCCCAATGGATGAGCAGCACGGCTTTCAAGTTGTTGGGCAGGTTGTTCACATCTCGAAGGATATTGGGGATTAAAATTTAAACCTCTTTTAAACGTCACATAGGTTTAAATCACTGTGATCACTTTTGTAGCGGCATTCCTTTAAATTGGATCGCGATTGATCAAAATTGAGATCGCACCAATCAGATACAAAAACGGCGCGGTAGCCTGGACAACTCGCCCAGCAAACCCGCGCCGTTCCTCAATCGATCTCATTTATTCAGGCCAAATTTTATCTAATCTCGATTTAATTGGTTTCTGATCATTATTTAAGAGTCTATACAGCGCGGCCCTAACAGAGAATAAAACTGGTACAACATAAACGAGACTTGCTGGTTGCTAACTCGGGTAGGAATAAACTCAATTACACAGTTGTACGCCAGTTTCCGACCTTTATTCTTGGGATGGGCGGGATCAGCGATATAAACATGGATATAGCGATAGATATCATTATCAACACACATCAAAAACTTATGTGTAAAGAAACAGCTCTTCCCATCAGATTTAAAGCCATAATTAATATCACCGATTTTAACTTTACTAATATTAAGGCGTTCTTTACGCGGATTAGTTTTAATATTCTGGATGCCAAATAGGTCACTACGTTTACTAAGCAATTTATCTTGATCTGATTTTGATAGCTTAATACCAATCTTAATATAATCTACATCTACCGTATCCTCACTAATATTATCAATTGCTAATTGCATAAGATTTTGTTGGTTGCCAACGATTTCTTTATCTCGCAGCACTCTGATAATCTTTGTGATATTGGTTGTATAGCTAAAATTTTTAGGATTAGTGAGTTTAGCAATAACACGATTGAGTTCTGGCTGAACCATTGAGTGTTTATCAATATAAAAAATATTACTTTTAGTATAAAAATCTAGAATACTATTTTCATCTAAACCATCATTAGGCATAACAGATGTATTAGAACAATCATTAGAATAACTCATATACGAATACACTCACATTATCTTACATTACAGTCAAATTATTAACAATCAAGGATGTGTCAATATTTACAGATTAAAAATCTGAACCTGAAATTATAAAAATGCGTGCCAATGCTCAAATGAATATTGGCACGAACATATAGGTCATGAATTTACGTTAATCTGTCTCAACTTGAGACAAAATTGAATCACGTGCCGCTAAAATTTGCTCCGCACAGTCAACAATAGCAATCAATTCTACTGGGTGCATTTTTGAGAGAAGCTTAATACATTCTGCTGTTCTGCTTGTATAGACCGCACCAAATGTGCGAGCAGTATCATCTTTAATCATGCCCTTTATAAGATATCCCAACTCGGATTCATCATCGGATTCATCATCGGATTCATCATCGGATTCATCATCGGATTCATCATCGAATTCATCATCGGATTCATCATCGGATTCATCATCGGATTCATCATCGAATTCATCATCGGATTCATCATCGGATTCATCATCGGATTCATCATCGGATTCATCATCGGATTCATCATCGGATTCATCATCGGATTCATCATCGGATTCATCATCGGATTCATCGCAGTAAGGTAAATACTCTTTATCAGGATAAATAGAACCATCCTCTCCAAATTTATTTTCAAAACTCTGAATAGATTGTGGCTTTATATGTGTAGGTACTTTTAGATCACTTTTATGCGTTTGATTATCTGAAAGGCAATTAAACCTCCCATAATGAAAAATTTGTTGCTCTACAATTATAGCCGTCATAGGCTTATCTAGTTTACTATTTAACTCAAACCAGAAACATTTGAGTTGGTGCAAACCTTGAGTAATTAAAACACGATTAAGCTTCTGGCAAATATTGGAATTGATTTTTGGAGAACGCCAGTCATAACTATCATATATAGAGTAATTAATACTAATTTCGACAATCACTCGATAAACCGTTGCACGTGAGATAGTTAAATGCTTCCCCACAAATTCACTTATTGATTTACAGTTATAAGGAGGATATTTATACATTTCATGGATGTATATTAGAAATAACCAATATTTAAATTCTGCAAATGTGTTGAGAAGGTTTACAATTGTGTCATTTACCTCTTCCTGAGTTGGCTTATACTTGGGATTACCAAGCCCGATAGACTCTTGTTCACCAGTAATAATTTCAGGAATATCGCTTTCACCAACTTTAGGAGCACTTGTTCCATCACTTAAGTCTTGTACCCCATCACTTTCAACCTGATTGACGTCCAGCAAAATGCTCTTATTAGCTTGTTCCATTTGATGCTCCTCAGTTCAATTGTTAATACCAAATCTTCGATGTAGAGTGAATGCCACTCTCCACAGGGATCAATAATAAGGATTATCAATAGGTTGTATTCCCTCCGAACTAATGTAATTTTTTTTACTCAGAAGTAATGAGAAAAAGTTGGAACAAGTTGAAAAATCAAAAATAACAATTTAATTTCAATACGTTAGATGATAAAGAATTTATTATGTAGATAGGAACAGAAAAAGTATTGAAAGATGCTTGATAAATTCAACTAAAATTTGGATGGAATTGCTAAAGGACGGGGCTTATAGTGGATGGACACTTTGCTTTAACCCTTAGTTTTTCTATTTAAAAAGATAATAAAAAAAGCAAAAAAAACAAAAAAAACAAAAATAACCTTAAAAATTATATGGATAGATAGATGGAAGATATTTGTAAAACTCAAGGCCTTATTGGAACGGAAAACAATCCCATCTTATTGGAAAAACGCTTGTCCGACCGCATACTACTAAAGGAACACATGCCGTCTGTCGAATCAGCTGATTTAGCTAGGTACGCCAAAGCAAGCACAAAACATGCACAGCATGTTATGAACTTACTATCAACACCGACATTGAGCCTTGACGAGCTAAAAGTAGCCCTATTCCTATACGAACACTGGGCAAATCAAGATGATTGGGTTGAACAACAAGTTTTCTCCATAAAAACTAATCAATTTAAAACCGATAATTTCGGAAGTAATGGAGATTTATACTTTAGCCAATCAAAATCTAGCCCGCATCGACAAAAATTCAAAAAACCAAAAAACAACCTCTTACAACTAATCAATAAAACAAATATAACCCTTGATAAGGATTGTGATTTATTGAAAATCTTAACTAAGTTACATGACTTTGCACTTTTAACGTTAACTCAAGTAAATATCGACTTTTGCCTTAACAAACTCCCCCAAACTACAAATAGCATCATTACTGAATACGTTCATGTAGTTTTGAATAAAGGAGTAGTTAATTCTAAATTAAACTTAAAGTGGGGAAAACCCAAAAGAACTACAGTGAAAAACAAAGAAGAACAGAGCTCTTCACCTAGATTAGGTGGCATTAGGTGGAAAAAGTGAAGCATCCATGTTAGTTAAACAGTTATAAAAAGCAAATAAGAAATAGTTTGCTGTACCTAACCGTGTCAAAAACAGTGGCTGAAATTCAAGCTCAAAAGTGATATTATGAACGTGTTTCTAGTATCACTTTTCCCTTCTCGCTCAACCCTCTAAACACAATTCAATTTAATACACTTACTGGAGTTTTCTATGACTACAGCGACCCCTTATGCGCTGTATTTGAGCCGCCTGTCTATTAATAGTCAGCGCTCTATCAGCTCACAAATGCGCAGTATTGCGCGACTCATGCAGTGGCAAGAAGACTGTCTCGATGACAAGCTGTGTCAGATTGACTATCAACAAGCACTGCAAATACGCGCAGTGATGACTCATGCACAGTGGTCAGCCCGTTCCATCAACCGCGCCATGATAGCGATTAAGAATATCGTCAAAGTGGCGGCCTTGATGAACAAAGCCGATTTATCGCAAGTTGCAAACTTACAGACCATTAATCAAGTAAAGCACGGTGAGCATCAAGGTACGCCGCTAAGCACCGAGCAAGTGACCGCGGTATTGGATTACTGTAAAACGCAAAAAGGCACCTTTGCTACCCGTAATCTGGTGATATTTAGCCTGTTCTTGGGCACTGGGTTGCGCCGTAGTGAGTTATCGGCGTTGATGCTGAGTGACTACGATGCCAACTTGCATACCCTGACCGTGGCTGCGGGTAAAGGTAACAAGAGTCGCACCTTGTTCTTACCTGAATGGGTAGAGCAAAATCTGTTGGTATGGCTTAAGTTACGTCAGCGCCAGCAGGGTTATTTAGTGTGTAAGTCAACGCTAACTGGCAAGCTTAAGTTATCTGAGCCAACCACCCCAACGGCTTTATATCGGTTAGTTAAAGATACCTTGTATGAGCTAGGAGTGGATAACGTATCACCCCATGATTTACGCCGTACCTTTATAACTCGCTTGCTTGAGCAAAATGTGGATATCAATACCGTGCGCCAAATGGCAGGACACGCCGATATCAGTACCACCACTATTTACGATAAACGTGACCATGCGTTTATGAAGCAAGCCGCTGCGATGCTGGATTACATTCCGCCGGATAAACCCATTAAACGGGGGCGCAGCAGTCGATGATAAATGTCAAACCCATCGCTAAACACGCCAAGCATTGTTACTACCTTGCAACTCAAATCGCCGAAGACTTATTACTGTCAGCCGCCGATTATGGCTTTGAATATATGCCGTCCTATGCGATTAACTCGTTAGTAGGTATCAAGCTGCAACATGGCATTAACCATGATATCGACAGCACCCTAGCGCTGTTTCCGCTAAAGGATAATTACCCTGTAATGGCAGAAACGGTGCAGCACAATGCGCGGTTTCTGTGTGAACTGTTTAAGCTTGATGCCGCGATGAAACCTGTGATGGTGCTTATCATCGTGCTCAATGCCAATGCAGGACTCAAAGAGTTGCTTAACCTGCTAGCCGACCATGATGCGGATATCCTCATTCATTGGTTAGAGCAAGAAACAGGACTCAGCAGTGATGATATTCATGGGCAGCTAGCACCTTTAGCCCGTAATCGCTTTATTGAGGGAGCAGCATTACTCCTACCGCATTTGTTGAGAATACCTGAGCCGTTTAGGGTATTGCTGGTGACTGAAAAGCTCACTCGCCGTGAAGCCTTGCTCGCGCCGATTATCAAACACAGCCCTGCGGCACAGTTCAAGCTTAAACAATTTGAGCATGTGAATGCCGATTTGGTGTACCGCTATCTAAGGGCTGCCATGGCTCAGCGGCTTAAAGGGGTTAACATTTTACTCTATGGGGCTGCGGGAACAGGCAAGACCGAGCTATCTCGTACTTTAGCAAAGGCACTGCGGCGCAGCTTAGTGGAAGTGCAAAGTGTGCAGTTTGAGGATGGTAAAGTGACTGAGGAGTTCTTGAGTAAAGAGCCCACTAGCCAACGCTTAACCTACCTTAATCTACTGCAAAGCTTGCTCGATGGCTCAGATGAAAGCCTGTTATTGGTTGATGAATGCGAAAGCGTGTTTAAGCATGCCGATGAGCATTACTCCAAAGAAGGCTTAATGCGCTTACTGGAAACCAATCCTGTACCTGCTATTTGGATTACCAACCATGTATCGCAACTGGAGCCAAGCTACATACGCCGCTTTAAGCTAGTGATGGAAATCCCTGTACCCGATGAAGCCTTTAGCTTTGCCATGAGTAAAACCATGCTCAAATCACTTAAAGTATCGGATGCATTTCGCTTGGTGTTAGCGAGCAAATCTAATGCCGCTCCTGCTTATATTGCGAACGCCGCCCATGTGGCAAGTACCTTAGCCTTAACAGGGGATGAGGCTGAAATCGTGGTATTGGATGTTATCGATGCCACCCTTGAAGCCTGTGGGGAAGAGCCGCCAGCGGCTAAATATCAAGGCCAGCTAAGCTTTGACCCGAGTTGCTTAAACCTTAACGCCATCGACGGGCAAGATGCACAGTCCATTATCAGTGATATCGATACCGCGATAGCCAACAGTCTGCCTGTCAGAGTGTTACTCAATGGTCCCCCAGGTACAGGCAAAACAGGTTGGGTACATCACTTAGCTGAAACCCACGGCATGGATATCATGCACATCAAGTGCTCTGATGTACTAAGCAAGTATGTCGGTGAGAGCGAGCAGAACATTGCTGCGCTGTTTAGAGAAGCGCACAGAACAAAGAAGCTGATGCTCTTTGATGAAGTCGATAGCTTGCTCAGTCAGCGTGAGAGCGCTCAAGCGCAGTATGAAGTGCAGCTCATCAACGAACTGCTGTCACAGCTTGAATGCAACACCATGCCTGTGTTTGCAGCGACCAATGCACTCAGTGCAATCGACAGCGCAGTGATGCGCCGCTTTGACTTTAAACTGACCTGTGACTATCTGACTGAAAGCCAGCGCCAGACCTTGTATCGACAGGTGCTAGGAATTAACAAGCTCACAGCCATAGAGGTAGACCAACTTCATGCACTACAACAATTAACGCCCGGCGACTTCGCTATCGTAGCAAGGCGGATGTTATTTCAACCTAACCACAACCACAGAGCCACCGCTATTGCTCTGTTAACCCAAGAAAACAACCGTAAACAAGCCACGCGCCGCATTGGCTTTATCAACTAAACCCAGCAATACAACCCACTAAACCACGAAAAGGAACACCCCATGACAACATTATTGAGTTCGCTCAAGGTTATCGCTCGCCCTGAAATTGCCGTTAAGCCACCTATCATCGCCAAAAGAACCCGCTTGGCTGACAAGCTGAAGCAGCAATTGGACATGGCCGAATGCTTTATCCAAGGCAGCGAGTTTGAAGCCTACCGTGAGAAAAGTGTCAAAGACCCAGAGACAGGAGAGCGTAAGAAGGTGCGCCGCCGTATCACAGTGCGCCCATGGTACTACGATAGTGAAGGTCACTATTACTTCGAAGTCCGTATCGGGATTAAGCCTATCGAACTGGTAAAGGATAAACCCGCCATTGATGTCGGTGATAAAGCCAAGCTACCTGACACCATCAAGCTGATTATCGATGCAGTGGAGAAAGGCGAGCTAGATGAGTTCATCCTCAATGCAGCCAAATTCCCGACCAAGAAGGCTAAGGCTAGTGCAGAGGCCAGCACAGGCGCAAAGAGTGAGGCTAAGAGCGACACCTCAGCCAAAACCACCAAGTAATGCACACACTATCAGGAGCAGAAGGGACTTCCTTCTCTCCTGAGTCTTTAGTATCAATAGGGATAGACCATGGCGATTATCCGAGAAATCAATGTCAAATATCAGTTCAAAGAAACCCAGTGCGCCTTGGCCGAGCAAGCCATAACACGGCCTGAAGATACCGCGCAGGTATTTGACTACCTAAAGCATGAAACCAAAGAAATGTTTATCGTGGCTAACCTGACAACCCAGCACACCATTAATTGCGTAGAGGTCGTGGCGACAGGTTCCGTGAACGGCATCAGTATGCGACCCGTCGAAGTGTTACGCACGGCCGTTATTCTGAATATGCCCAGCGTTATCCTTGTTCATAACCACCCTTCAGGCGATCCAACACCAAGCACTAGCGATATTCAATTCACCCGTAAAGTCATTGAGTGCGCCAAAGTGCTGGATATCAATGTCCTCGACCATGTGATTATTGGCCTTAACCGCTTTACCAGCCTTCGTGAAACCCACAGCGATTTGTTCTAACACCTATTAAGGACACACAATGAATACCATCAACAAAGAGTTAGCATTGCCTGTCTCTGACAGACTGCTATTGGCATTAATCCCGTTTATCACTAACCAAGCCGACAATGCCGTGACGATTAACTTTCGTGATCCAGATTACAGCCCACAACGGGGTGGCTTTCATCCTGTGGAAATAAGGCTAGAGAAACACGCCGAGCAATGGCAGTTATGCTACATCACCGACTTTTGCTATGTCGGCTATCAGGGACAATGGGAATTAGTGAAAGAACTGGACTTTGACTTTAGCAGCGGCGTATTTCAAAGCATCAGTGGCCTACTAGTCATTGAAGCAGCAGTAGAGTTTTACCCGATATGGGAGCAAAACTTCCTATGCTATTGGCAGGAGTTAGACGTTTTTAATGTCAGTGTGTCGGCAGATTAACCCTCAAAACACTCAAAACCGCCGTAAAAGTCACCTATTAAACACGCTAAAGTCGACTACACTGATGCTCAAGCAGGAAATGTCTTCCTTGCTTGCGCTATGGACTGTCTTAAAGAATAAGGAGTAAACCCATGTCAGGATGGTATGAATTAAGTAAAAGCAGTAATGAGCAATTTAAGTTTGTATTAAAGGCGGGAAATGGAGAGGTCATTCTCACCAGCGAGCTTTACACAGGTAAGAGTGGCGCGTTGAACGGTATTGAATCCGTGCAAACCAACTCCCCAATCGAAGTCCGATATGCCAAAGAAGTAGCAAAAAACGAGAAGCCGTATTTCAACCTCAAAGCAGCCAACCATCAAATCATTGGCACTAGCCAAATGTATTCGAGCACGGCTGCAAGAGATAACGGGATTAAGTCAGTGATGGAGAATGGTAAAACAACCACCATTAAAGATTTGACCTAGGCAAGTATGCCCAGTGTGGTGCTTTGCAGGAAGGAAATTGATGAACTCTAGCAAAGTAGCGAGTTGGTAAGTATCTAACATGACTGAATTTTAGATACAAAAAAACCGACGCTAAGGTCGGCTTTGAAGTGGTACCAGTGGCCAGACTCGAACTGGCACGCTTTTAAGGGCGCGGGATTTTGAATCCCGTGTGTCTACCGATTTCACCACACTGGCATTATCTTCAATCTCAAAAACTTTGCAAATCTTTGCAAGGATTTTGCACGTTAATTCTTTTGAATTAACTTTTTACATCATCAGCTTAGTGAAAATTAAGCTGTAAACACTGTGACTTTTGAATCCCGTGTGTCTACCGATTTCACCACACTGGCATATCAAATATGCACTTAGAAGCAATCAAAACAACTGGCTGTCTCTAAGTGCTGGGAATTATACCTTTGCCCATGACAATGGCAAGCCTTTTGCCGCGACTTTAATACAAATTGCATTTAACCGCTCAAAAATCATGCTCTTGGGGTTATTCTGCACCATGGGATAACAAAAAGGCGGTATATTCTTTATCACTTTTTTGGATATGGTTAACCAGCCAAGCCTTCAAGAAAGTCATTAATTCGTCGGCAACATCTTCCCCTTTTACAACCCGCTTTTGAAAATCAAGTACTTGCCCCACTAACTTGCCGTGCTTTTCCTTATGACTGTCGGTCTGTGGATAGCCAAAGCGGGCAAAGAGCTCTTCTTCATAGGCAAAGTGATTGGCGGTGTAATCCACCAGCCCTTGCACGATACGTTTGATGGCTTCAAGTCCATACTCTTCGTTTAACGTGCGATGCAGTTCATTGATCAGCGACACTAATCGTTGATGTTGACGATTGATCTCTGGCATCCCTATGTCTAACTCAGGTCCCCATTTCACAAACAGTTTATTTTGTGCCTGACTCGAGTTAAAGAATGCCGCATTCACATGGAATCGGTGCAGCAAGGAGCCGATTTCCTGCGACATGTTATACACTTTCAAACTCGATAAGTTAGTGTTGTTGGTGTGGGACGCATTACTTAGGGCGAGCTCTGCCATCACAGTGATATTTTTATTTATCTCTTCAGCAACTGTGTGTTGTTGCCCCGATGCCGTGGCGATTTGATGGGACATATCGGTAATGGTCTCTACCTGCGTGACGATTTGTCCGAGCGCGCTGTGGGCTTGATTCACCATCTCAGCGGTTTCGTCGGCAATGACCACGTTTTTCAACATGACTTCAACGCCATGTTGTGCACCTTTTTGTAATGCGGCGATTTGTTGTTGGATTTCCACCGTGGCTTCAGATGTCCGTTTCGCAAGATTACGCACTTCATCGGCGACAACGGCAAAGCCGCGACCATGCTCACCGGCTCTCGCACTTTCAATGGCGGCGTTTAAGGCGAGTAAGTTGGTTTGCTCAGCCACCTGCGAAATGGTTTCGATAATGCTACTGATATTATTACTGTCGGCGGCCAAGTGCTCAATCACGATTCGAGTATCATGGATCTGTGCTGACATAGCGCCAATTTTAGTCACTATGCCATTCATGATTTGGTCGCCATGCTTGGCAGAACTTTGAGCTATATCGGCAGCTTTGGCCGCACTGATTGCATTTTGCGACACCGCTTGCACGCTTGAAACCATTTGCGTCATCGCACTGGCGGCCAGTTCCGTTTGATGCTCTTGCTCTAACACCCCTTGTTTTGCCTGCTCACTGATGACCTTGATATCCGAGGCCACTTTTTTCATGCCTTCGCAGGTATCAGACAAAGATAAAATCGTGCGGCTAACATCCTCGCCCATGCGGTTGATACTATGCACGACCTTAATGAATACGCCTGCATCTTTCTCTTCTAATTGATAGCTTAAATCCCCCTCGCCTAAATGATGGGCGGCACGTTCAAGCTGTCTTAAATTGCGAATTAATTTATTGATGTTGAACATTAAAATGCCGGCGAGCGCGCTTAAACACAGGATGGCGACAAAGTGCCCTGTGATCACTAAACAATAGAGTGGATAAATCAGCAACAGCAGTGGCGCAAAGATAGAATTATATCCCATGGAATCCTTGCGACTTTTATTAGAATCCATTTTTTACTCCTTTAAAAAACTAATATCGCAGCATTCATCTAAAAAACCAAAACCAATAAATAGCATGGTGCGATAACGAAATATCGATCTGGTTAAGTAGATTAATCCTAGACACTAACAGAAGAAGAAACAAAGCCAAATTATTTGAACTCATCACTGTTAAGCATAGCCTCAAACTTGACCAAGATCACAGAGTTAACTAAGGGTTATGACTTTGTATTCCTATGTCGATTCTTTATTGATCGAGATCAGTATTTTAGCTATCGAATACCGCTAATTTAGAGAGGACTTCACAGGAAAGAGGATTTCAGTCATGGCATTTTGGTTAGATCTAATGTTTGGTAACCCCATAGGCTTACTTTCAATGATCGTTATCTTTAGCACAATAGGGATAGTGTCTTATATCACTTGGATGTTCATTGTGAAGTCGGCACCGAAACAATAGTTTTTGCTCCAGTTGTTCTTCATGTTCTTGTATAAATGCAAAATCTAGGGGGTTTTTATCACCCCCATTTTTTGTTGTCTCGCTTTTCAGAATGTTGCAACTCATCTAAAGCCAGCACTCATCCTAGCGAGACAAAACACGCCTATGCAGCGTGTTTTCTGTTTTGTACTAGACCATTTAAAAATTGCGGACGCGCTTTAATCAACGACTGCATCTCTTCCTGGCTCGGCTCACCCGCAGGCAAACGCAGCACATCGCGGTTGAGATACATGCGGGCCTTCATGGCAATCTTATAGTCGGCTGTCGGTCCCTGAATCGCATAATGGCGCTCGTTACCGAGTTTTTCTAAGATGCAGGCATTCAATAAACTTTTCACAGCGGTTTCATTTTGCGGCAGAGTCAAAATTGTGGCGCCCTGAAGAAAGAACTCTCTGACTAACGCTCGCTCTGCAGGATCAAGCAGGTTCACTTTAGCTTCAATCGTCTCAATAACGCGCTTATCACTTAAATGACGGATAGACTCATCTAAGCCTAAGTTAATTAATTGACTCAAAAAGTAAGCGATAGAAACGATTAGACCTAATCCAACAAACTGTGCATGTTCCGGCACAAATTTATCGAGCGCCAACACTGCCAACACGTTCGGGGGAATAAGGAGTAAGACAGTACAACTCACCATTAGCCACAGCATGACTCTGAACATCATTTTCTTTGGACTAACAAACTTAACTGAATCCAGCTTGAGTTTAAACATAGTGCTATCCCAGTGACAAAAAATTGAACTTATCGGCTAATAAGCAAATTCAATGCCATAAATGAAGAGATATTTCGTTGATTTTATTCGCAAGAAAATGCACTTTCTGGATCTGTAAGTCTATGCTTATAAGCATCTCAAGCCGCTATTGCATAAAGAAAATTTAAGATGCTGACATTCTTTAGCCAACTTATCAAAAGTCCCATAGGCAGGCACCTTACCTTGTCTATTGTACTTTTTAGCTCTGTTATCACCTTAATCACCACTGCCTATCAGTTGATCAGTGATTATCGCAATGACGTTGTGCGTATCGACAGAGTGTTTTCCAATATGGAAAAGGTGAACTTAGATGTGCTCGCCGCCAGTATTTGGGTGATTGACGAGCGGCTCATTAACACTCAGCTCAATGGCTTAATTCAGCTGCCCGATATTAACTACATTTCGATTAAAGATGACAGCGGCCAAGCGTGGAATGCCGGTGTGCAAAAGCAAGAACACTCCTTAGATAAAACCTTTCCTTTAGTTTATAAATCCCCGACCGAGAGTATTAATGTCGGCACACTCGAGATACAAGTCGATGTCGATGCCATCTATCAGCGCTTGTATGATAAAGCCATTATCATTCTGCTCTCTAATGGAATAAAGACCTTCTTAGTTGCTGGATTTATTCTGTTTTTAGTATGGTTCAATATCACCAAGCACTTAGATAAACTCAGTCAATACTGCAAAGATATCGACCTAGATCACGAATACGAGCCGCTGCAATTTGCCCGCCAAGAAAAAATTGATGAGTTTAAACAAGTCGCCGACTCCATCAACAGCATGCAAGTACAACTGAGAAGCTCCTTTGGCGCCTTAAAGAAATCTAAGGCTGAACTGCAAACGGCCCTAGAAGATAGAGAGCGGCTACTCAAGCTCGAACGTAGCTATAAAGAAGAACTCGCCAGACAAGTCAAAGAAAGGACCATAGAACTAGAACAATCCCTTAGCGCACTAAAACGGGCGCAACAAGTGTTAGTTGAGCAAGAAAAAATGGCGGCCTTGGGAGGATTGGTGTCAGGCGTTGCCCACGAGATAAACACGCCGATTGGCATTTGTTTGACGGCGGCGAGTGCGCAGCTCAGCCATATTGAAGAGCTGATCGACCTGATCCACAGCGACCAAGCCACCTTAGATGAAATCAATGAGATCCTTAATGAGTATCAAGAAAGCTGTGAACTCATAGTCCGCAATATCACCAAAGCCAGTAGTTTGATCCAAAAGTTCAAAACGATCGCCATCGATCGCAGTCATGAAGAACACCAACCTTGTAACTTAAGTCAGCAACTCCACGAGATTTTAGAGTCGACATTAATTATGCATCCGCATGTCAACGCCGTCACTGAAATCAGCGTAGAGCCCACACTCAATATTCAAACCAATATCAGCTTATTGAATCAGATCGTCAGCAATATTCTGTCGAACGCCTTTACCCATGCTTTCCAAGGACGTGAAGATAATCTCATCCACATCAGCGCCACAGTGGACGAAGAGTCGATTCTAATTAGCATTCAAAATAATGGCTTAGAAATTCCAGCCGATGTCGCTGAACACATGTTCGAGCCATTTTTCACTACGAATCGTAATAAAGGCGGCACGGGCTTAGGATTATCAGCGGCCTTTAATGCCGCGACGCTATTGAAAGGCACTATGAGTTATCGCGCAGACTCAACACTTGGTGGCCCGCAATTTGATATCAAATTTCCGTACACTCAATGTGAGCCTACGATCCTCAATGGCCAACAAGATTTTTATATCTAGATATAACGCAGTGGAATGACACAATATTGCAGTGATACTCACCGTTCATACGAGCGGTGAAATCATCAGTAGAAAAACGTTAATCCTTTAAAGCGTTTCTTGAGCTTGCAGCGCTAAGCGCGCTAATACTCGACTTGCCGCCACGAAGCCAAATGTCCCAGTGACCATAGTGACAGCGCCAAAACCTGACGCACAATCCATTCTCATACTGCCATCGGCCGCCGCTTTAGTACCACAAACAGAACCATCGGCTTGTGGATAAACTAGCTGCTCACTGGAAAAAACCGCATCTATCGCAAATCGGCGTTGCACGTTTTTAGAGAAGTTATATTCGCGGCGCAAAATATTGCGCACTTTGGCTAACAAAGGATCTTGGTAAGTTTTAGCGAGATCAGTTAACTGAATTTGAGTCGGATCTGTCTGCCCACCCGCACCGCCGACAGTAACAATTTTGATTTTTTGACGTTTACACCAGGCAATTAACGCGGCCTTTTGCTTAACGGTATCAATACAGTCAATAACATAATCAATGTTGCCGCCCTCTTTAGCCCCGAGCAAATACTCACCTAGATTATCCAATGTAATAAAATCTTCAATTTCATTCACTTGGCAATCAGGATTAATTTCACGGATCCGCTGCGCCATCACAGCGACTTTAGAACTACCAATAGTGGAACTGAGAGCGTGAATTTGACGGTTAGTGTTAGTGACACAGATATCGTCTAAATCCATCAAGCTTATCTGTCCGATGCCGCTTCGCGCTAAGGCCTCTGCCGCCCAAGTACCTACGCCACCAATACCAATCACCACCACGTGGGATGTGGCAAATTTAGCCAGAGCCTTTTGTCCATACAAACGGCCAATTCCGCCAAATCGATTTAGATAGGCCTCAGTCATAAATACTTACCTTATATTACCCAATAACAGCAGGAGCGCTTGCCCTAGCATCGAATGGATGCCAACAGGGGGGCAGCTTAATAGCAACACCAAAAATGTGCGGTGGATTCTAAACGATCTGGACATAAATCGAAATCAGATCCGCAGACACATAACGCCAGATGCAAAAGGATACGATTGCCAAGCAAGCGTAACAAATGAAAAGACTCATAATGTATGGCCGAACAACTCGGTAATCAACATAATGAAAAGCTGTATTTTACTTGTAAAACAATATGTTGAATAAACCGCTCTTTATATAAAACTTGATCAAGATCACACTTTATTGCTGAAAGTCTGTGCAGACTTTGCCACACAAAAGCTCAACAGCATGCATAGATACTTAAGTTATCCATGCATATAACAGCGATAAGCACAGGAAAATGAAGATGAAAAAGACTCTGCTGACTACGGCTATTATTTCTAGCCTCACACTCTATTCATTCACAGCACTCGCCGATGGCCCTGAATTCTATGGTCATGCTGATCTTGCTATTACCAACTCAGACACAGGCTACGCAACTCAGAACCAAAAGGACGGCACTGTCCTTGAAAACAACTTCTCATGGTTAGGCGTAAAAGGTTCTGAAGCTGTAAGCCCCTATTTTGACATCATTTATCAAATGGAATTTGGCGTCGAAAACTTTGATAACTCAAACAAGACGTTCAATGCCCGTAATACTTTCCTTGGTATCAGAAGTGCGGCTGGTACTGCCTTAGTGGGCCGTAACGACACAGTATTTAAATCAGCTGAAGGTAGCTTCGATCTCTTTGGCAACACCAACGCCGATATCGACTTGCTGGTTGCAGGCCAAACTCGCTCCGCCGATGGCATTTCTTACTATTCACCTAAAATTGCCGATCTGGTGACGCTTAATGCCACCTATCTGATGAGCGATAACTATGATCAAGTGGATAGCAATGGCGACGAGGTGTACAGCAAGGATCACATGTATGCTCTGAGCGCCACCTTAGGGGATAAAGCCTTTAAAGCACAAAACTACTATGTCGCTGCCGCCTATAGTGATGGTATTGATAACGTTGAAGCCTACCGTGGTGTGGCCCAAGCTAAATTCGGTGACGTGATCTTAGGTGCCTTATATCAACACAGCGAACATGTGGATGATAAGTTTGCCAATCTCTCAGGTGATACCTACTTCGTCAACGCAGCCTACTTAATTGGCGACTTGAAATTGAAGATGGTGTACGGCAAAGATGACTCAGGTTTGGGTAAATACGTGAGCCGCTATGTCGGTGACCAAGACAACAGCGGTTTGGAACAGGTTCGCGATGTCGACCTGCAACAGTTCAGTGTGGGTGCAGATTACCGTCTGAGCACTAAGACTATGGTCTATGGTCACTACACGCGCTTCGATGGTGATCTTATGTTGGCCGATGTGAAGCAAGACCTTAATGACAACGTCTTTACTGTTGGTTTACGCGTTGATTTTTAAATAGATTAATAAACTGACCACAAGGTTATTTCTTGATAAAAAAGCGGCTTCGGCCGCTTTTTCTGCTTAGATATCGTCCCCAAACACATATCCATAGCCGATATGACAGACTTGCTACAGTATTAGTATATGCTACAGTTACCCTCGCCGACCCACTGTCTAAGGCAATCTGCCTTACCTACCACTTAAGTAGTAAGTGAAAAATACAGTTTTGCAGCTTTCAGGTAAATTTGCAGTCAAGGTATAAGGAAATATCCTAGAAATAGCCCGAATATGGACAAGGAGAGCCAAAAACATGATCTGCACCACAGCCTACGAGTCGTAAAACTGTAAAAATCGGCTGCAACTTTGTTACCGACTCAGGTGACAAATGCGTTAAACCACACAAAAACCATGAAAAATGGAAAAGAACTTAGGTTCGAGGGAGCACAAAACATGAAAAAGACATTCATCTCTGCATCAGTTGCATCAGTATTGGCATTGGCTTCATTCGGTGCGCTAGCCGAAGGCCCAAGCTTCTATGGTCGTTTAGAGCTTGCTTTAACCCATACTGACACTGCTGCGACCCTACAAGGCGGCACTAACGGCATTAATACAACTAATTATGCCGATGAAAACAACGCTGGCACATACTTAGAAAACAACTTTTCTCTGTTAGGTGTAAAGGGTTCAGAAAAGATTGCTGATGGCTTTGAAGCTATCTATCAAATGGAATTCCAAGTTGAAAATACATCAACAACAGGCGATGTATTTAAAGCGCGTAATACTTATTTAGGTTTAAAAACTAACGCAGGTACTGTGTTGATAGGCCGTAACGATACAGTATTCAAACAAGCCGAAGGCGGTGTGGATATTTTCGGTAACACTAACGCCGATATCGACCGTTTAATCAGTGGCCAAACTCGTAGCGCTGATGGTATGTGGTACTACTCTCCAAAAATCGCTGGTTTAGTAACGCTGAACGCGACTTATTTGTTTGATGATAACGACACTACTGCAAAAACTTCTGAAAGCTTATATGCATTAAGCGCGACTTTAGGCGATAAAGCGTTTAAAGATCAAAACTACTACGTTGCTGTAGCCTATAACAAAGGTATTTCAGGCATTGATGCATACCGTGGTGTGGTTCAAGTTAAATTAGGCCAATTCAAAGTCGGTGGTTTATTCCAACAATCAGAAAATGTTGTGAATAACGATATCGATGGCAATACTTACTTCGTGAACGTTTCTTATGATCTGAACGGCGTAAACCTGAAAGCTGAATACGGTGTTGATGATGCAGGCTTCGGTAACTACTACAAAAACGTGAACAAATATACTGAAACCGTTAATGGCAATGTAGTGAACAGGACTACAACTGGCACTGATATCAACGTACAAAACTTCAACGTAGGTGCTGACTACCGTTTAGCTAAATCAACTATGGTATACGGCCAATATGCTATGTACCGCGGTGACCATGTTGTTGCTGGTAACAAAGTTGATCTACAAGATGACAACGTATTCTCTGTAGGCGTACGTTACGACTTCTAATCTCTTAACCAAGAGATAATTAAAAACCTACTGTAGCGATACAGTAGGTTTTTTTATGTCTCAAATCGAATGAAGGTCGAAACTCAGGCGATAGAAACAAAAAAGCCACCCAAGTAAACTCAGGTGGCTTTCATTTATGTCTTCAATGCTTTATTGCATTGAGTCCATCAAAATATTAAATGCTCGGTAATGGCTCGCCGCCGTCACCTAATTCAACGCTATCGACACGTTGTAAGCCTCTAGGCAACTTAGCGCCACGACGACCACGTTCACCACGATAATGCTCAAGATCGCTAGGCTTAAGTGTGAGTTTGCGTTTACCGGCCCACAAGGTGACTGGCGTATCACTCGGCACTAATTGTAAGTGCGTCATCAGCTCTTCACGATTCTTGGCTCTTTCCGTAGGGATGCCGATAATCTTGTTACCTTTCCCCTTAGATAATTGCGGTAAGGCCTCAAGGGAGAACAACAACATTCGACCTTCGTTCGTGATCGCTAAGAGCGACATTTCCTTAGTGCGGTCAATCAACTTAGGCGTTAACGACTTAGCGTTTGTCGGCAAACTCAGCAAGGCCTTACCCGCCTTATTGCGCGACACCATATCATTGTACGAGCAAATAAAACCGTAACCCGCGTCAGTTGCCAACAGGTAACACTGGTCTTCCTCACCCATCAAGACATGCTGCATGGTTTCGCCAGGTGCCATATTGAAGCGAGTCGTAATAGGCTCACCTTGGCTACGGGCCGATGGCAAAGTATGACTGTCGGTCGCAAATGCCCTCCCAGACGAATCAATAAACACAGCCGCCTGATTACTACGCCCTATAGCACTGCACAAATATTGGTCGCCAGACTTATAGGAGAGCGATAACGGATCGATATCATGGCCCTTAGCACAACGCACCCAGCCTTTCTCAGACAAGACAACAGTCACGGCTTCTGTCGGCGTTAACTCTTGTTCCGTTAAGGCGCGAGACTCGTTGCGCAGCACTATTGGAGAGCGACGATCATCACCGTAGGTTTCGGCATCTTGAATTAATTCTTTCTTGATCAAGGTCTTCAAGCGACGCTCTGAACCCAATAACTGCTCGAGTTTCTCGCGCTCGGCTTCAAGCTCATTCTGCTCGGCCGTGATCTTAAATTCTTCTAACTTAGCTAAATGACGTAACTTTAACTCGAGGATCGATTCGGCTTGTTTATCACTGAGTGAGAAACGGGCCATTAACTCGGCTTTAGGCTCATCGTGAAAACGAATAATCTCAATCACTTCATCAATGTTGAGGAAAGCGATCATTAACGCTTCGAGTATGTGTAACCGCGATACGACTTTATCTAAACGGTATTCCAAACGACGTTTAACCGTGTCAACGCGGAACTCTAACCACTCAGTTAATAAGGTTTTTAGCCCTTTAACCCGTGGACGACCATCGAGACCCAGCACGTTTAAGTTAACTCTAAAGCTCTTTTCTAAGTCCGTGGTAGCAAACAAATGCGCCATCAGTTGATCGCAATCGACACGATTTGAGCGCGGCACGACCACCAGCCGCACTGGGTTTTCATGATCCGACTCATCGCGTAAATCGGCCACCATAGGCAATTTCTTCGCCTGCATTTGGCCGGCGATTTGCTCTAAAATTTTACCGCTACTGGCTTGATGCGGCAGCGCAGTAATGATGATTTCACCACCATCGACTGTGTAAACCGCGCGCGCTCTTAATGACCCACGGCCCGATTCATAAATCTTTGCAATATCGGCAGACGGGGTAATGATCTCGGCTTCGGTCGGATAATCAGGCCCAGGTACAAAGGCCATCAATTGCTCGAGTTCAAGCTTAGGATCATCAAGCAATGCCACGCAGGCCGAGACTAATTCCCTGACGTTATGCGGCGGAATATCCGTCGCCATGCCCACGGCAATACCGGTAATGCCATTGAGTAAAATATGCGGTAAACGTGCCGGCAGTACTTTTGGCTCTTTTAACGTGCCATCAAAGTTAGCGCCCCACTCGACCGTGCCTTGTCCCAGCTCGCTGAGCAACACTTCTGAGAATTTAGATAAACGCGCTTCGGTGTAACGCATGGCCGCAAATGACTTGGGATCATCGGGCGCCCCCCAGTTACCTTGACCATCGACTAACGGATAGCGATAGGAGAATGGCTGCGCCATCAATACCATAGCCTCATAACAGGCGCTATCGCCGTGGGGATGGTATTTACCTAATACGTCACCGACCGTACGGGCCGACTTTTTATGCTTAGACTGAGCCGACAAACCTAACTCACTCATGGCATAGATAATTCGACGCTGTACAGGTTTAAGCCCATCGCCAATGTGTGGCAGGGCTCGGTCCATAATGACGTACATGGAATAGTTCAGATAAGCCTCTTCGGTAAAGCGCCGCAACGGCATTTGCTCTACTCCATCGAGACTTAACTTGATAGCGTCACTCATTTTCTTCTAGTTCCTGTGGTTCTTCAGTACTATCGCCCTTGTAGAACAAACGATACACGTTACCTTTTAAATCATCTGAGATGTACATAGCACCGTCGGCAGCCGATAACAGCGCAAAGGGGCGAGCGACGGGAAACTCACCGTCAAGGAAACTAACAACCGTTTCACGACTCACCACTTTTTGGTTTTCAATCTTGAGCATAACCACTTGGTAACCGACTTTACTCGAACGATTCCACGAGCCATTTTCGGCTACAAACAACTGATTATGGTACATATTTGGAAATTGACTGCCGCGATAAAACGCAAGCCCTGTGGGTGCAACATGGGCAGGTAGTTCATATACTGGTAGCGAAATTTTTAGATTTTTTGGCTTTTCATAGGCAGGCTCAACCACAGTACTGGCATGTAAGTAAGGGAAGCCATAATGACTCCCTATCACATCGACGCGGTTAATCTCATCGGGTGGCAGGTTATCCCCCATCCAATCTCGGCCTTGATCGGCAAACCATAATTTTCCGTCTATTGGTGACCAATCAAATCCACTCGCATCACGCACACCGGCCGCAATCTGCTCACTCGCGCCAGTATCGATATTGATGGCTATGATACTGCTGTAAGGCACTGGTGCTTCACAGACATTACAGGGCGCACCAATAGACACGTATAAGCGACCATCTGGACCAAAATTAATTGACCGAGAACTCTTCTTCTCAGAGTAAGGCAAGTCACTGTAGATTTCTTTGGGTCGACTCGGGCGGCGCAACCTTTGCTCAATATCAACAAAGCGCACTATCTGATTTTCAGTGGCGACATATAAGTCGCCATTGTGAAATGCAATCGCATCGGGTGATTCAAGCCCTTTGGCTATCACGTAGCGCTTATCGACACGACCATCTTGATTGCTATCGACTAAAGCATGAATAGTGCCGCTCTTATGGGAGCCGACAAATAAAGTGCCATTCGCGCCCATTGCCATTTGCTTAGCATCGCCAATATCCGAGGCATATAGCGATAAGCCAAACCCCTTAGCGACGGTAATCATGATCGATTGGGACCCCGCAAAGGCGCTATTGCAGAACAATAACGTTACACTCGCTAGGAGCGTAAAACCGGCAGAAAACACCTTTAAGCAATTATAATTATTAGTTTTAATACACAACATTGTAATTTTCTTTATGCCTATGTTTTATTGTTATCGGCAATATAGTGCACAACATTAAAGTAAAGCCATGTCACCCTTATCTTCAAGCCAGTTTTTACGGTCCGGCGAACGCTTCTTAGCGAGCAACATATCCATCAAAGCATCAGTCTCTTCGATATCATCTATGGTCAACTGTACTAAACGACGGGTGTTCGGATCCATCGTTGTTTCACGAAGTTGTAAAGGATTCATCTCACCCAAGCCTTTAAAGCGGGTGACTTGTACCTTACCCTTTTTATTCTCAGCGGCAATGCGATCTAAAATCCCCGCTCTTTCGGCCTCATCTAAGGCGTAATACACCTCTTTGCCGATATCGATACGAAACAACGGCGGCATGGCAATATACACATGCCCCTGTTCAACCAAGATACGGTAATGCTTCAAAAATAGCGCGCATAACAAGGTAGCAATGTGCAATCCGTCGGAGTCAGCATCCGCAAGGATACAAATCTTGCCATAACGCAGTTCAGAGATATCACTGCTATCGGGATCGCAACCAATTGCGACCGAAATATCATGGACTTCCTGCGAGGCTAACACTTGTGAAGCATCGACTTCCCAAGTGTTTAAGATTTTGCCACGCAGCGGCATAATGGCTTGAAACTCGCGATCGCGGGCCTGTTTCGCACTACCGCCCGCAGAATCCCCTTCCACGAGGAATAACTCTCCGCGCATCGGATCTTGGCCACTACAGTCCGTTAGCTTACCCGGTAGTGCAGGCCCTGAAGTCACCTTTTTACGGGCGACTTTTTTAGCGGCCTTTAACCGACTCTGGGCGTTATTAATGCACATTTCGGCTAACGATTCAGCGAGTTCAGTATTGGAGTTCAACCAAAGTGAAAAGGCATCACGCACTACGCCAGACACAAATGCAGCGCATTGGCGGCTCGAAAGCTTTTCTTTGGTTTGGCCAGCAAACTGCGGTTCTTGCATCTTCACCGACAATATAAATGCGGCGCGATCCCAAATGTCTTCGGGTGAAAGTTTAATGCCACGAGGAATTAAGTTTCTGAACTCACAAAATTCACGCATTGACTCCAATAAGCCTTGGCGGAAACCATTCACATGGGTACCACCGAGCGGAGTCGGAATTAAGTTAACATAACTCTCGCCAATAGATTCACCGCCTTCAGGCAGCCAAGTAATCGCCCAATCAGCGGCTTCTAGCTGGCCCTTAAAACAGCCGACAAACGGCTCATCTGGCAACCTTAAATTGTCGCCAATCGCCGCCTTCAAATAATCAGTTAGGCCGCTTTCATAGAACCATTCATGGACTTCATTTGTCTGTTTGTTGGTGAATTTAATCCGTAAGCCTGGGCACAGTACCGCTTTGGCCCGCAGCAGATAAATCAATTTTGAATTTGAGAAGTTAGCCGAATCAAAATAGCTGGCGTCGGGCCAAAAATGCACTCGGGTCCCAGTATTGCGACGACCACAAGTTCCCGTTGGGCGTAACTCTTCAACCTTAAAGCCATTTTCAAATGCGATATCATACACTTGGCCATCACGGCGAACTGTCACTTCAACACGGCGCGACAGCGCGTTAACGACAGAAATCCCCACGCCATGCAAACCGCCAGAGAACTGGTAGTTTTTATTCGAAAATTTACCGCCAGCATGTAATTTGGTCAGGATTAACTCGACCCCAGGAATGCCTTCTTCAGGGTGGATATCCACCGGCATACCACGGCCATCATCGGTGACTTCGAGGGAGTTATCTGTATGTAGAACAACTTCAATTTTGGTCGCGTGGCCCGCTAATGCTTCATCGACACTGTTGTCTATGACCTCTTGGCCCAAATGGTTCGGTCTGGAGGTGTCGGTATACATACCTGGACGGCGTTTAACAGGATCGAGTCCGTTGAGAACTTCAATGGCGTCAGAGGTGTATTGATTCGTCATAGGGCACGCTATAGGTTGTTATATCCGGCCATGTTGCGGCTCGGCATGTCTGTTTGTCAAGGTAAGTGTAAAAATTGGCTTACAGTTTGCAGATGCGATTCGTAGCCAACAAAACTGTGATCGCCTCCCGCTTCAATTCGCAATTGGCAGTGATGGTACTTATTGACCGCTTCGCGATAATCCAGCACTTCATCACCCGTCTGCAATAATACCAAAAAACGATCCGGATTGCGGATAACAGCCGTATTAAATTCAGCAACTTCCCGCTTATGCTCGGGCACGACAAGATAATGCTGTTCGGTATAGGGATTAAATTGCGGCCCCATAAACTCATCAAACAATTCAAAGGGTTTTACCGCTGGATTGACTAACACAGCTTTGCCGCCATAATTTTCGGCTAAATAGCTGGCAAAATATCCGCCTAACGATGAGCCTATGTAAGCTAATGGCTCTTTGGCATCGAGAGCCGCCTCAACATAAGTGGTTAACAGCGCCATGGCAGCCTTGGGTGTATTGGGCAATTGAGGCTGATGAAAGGTCACACTCGGGTGATGCTGCGCCATGTACTTAGCCGTTATCACAGCTTTATCTGAAAATGGTGAGCTATTAAATCCGTGAATATAAAGCAGCATATTTCCTCAGGCTGCGGTTATTCGCGTTAATAACCGCTAGAGTTGTTGTCGGGGGAAAAATGGTTACCCGGTACGCGATACACTTTAGTGTTGATGCTACCATCGGCTTTCAACTCCAGCAAACGATAACCCGGTTGGACGCTATCCAAGGCAAAATAAGGCGATAACGGCTTAAATTGAATACAAGTGGAAGGCGTCGCCATCAGCTGCATGCTGCCATGGGGCCCGTTGTGGTGGGTGTCGATACATTGGTGCACATGGCCCCAGAGCAATCCTTTGACCTGCGGATACTTTGCCACTCGCGCAATAAACTCAGCGCCATTGTCCATGCAGTGCTGATCCAGCCAAGTACAATTCACAACGATGGGATTGTGGTGCATCACCAATAAAGTGTGACATTCGGGATGTGCGGCAATGGCTTCGTCAATTAATTCGAACTGAGTCTCGGCCATATTGCCGCCGGGCTTTCCCCGCACGGTTGAATCCAACATGAGGATTTGCCAGTTTCCCGCCAGAATACGCTGCTGCCCAAAAATCTGTTCACCCTGCATGTGCAGATACATGATCCGCGGATCATCATGATTTCCTGGAAGATAATGGCAAGGTAAACCAACAGGCGTGACTGCTTTCACGAATTGCTGATAGGACTCAGCCGAGTAGTCTTGACTTAAGTCACCCGTGGCAAGCATCAAATGAGCGGGATAGTCCACAGCTCTAATTGTATTTAATACGGCATCAAAACTCTTGCCAGTATTGACTCCTAATAGCTGAGCTTCAGGATCAGCAAAAAGATGCGGATCTGTGACTTGCACGATACGCACGCTTTCCCCTTCAGCTATGGAGTAAGAGACAGCCTCTTTCAGCACATTGAATACCCAATTCTAAGACTGGCAAACGACACTATGGTGGTAACCAATCTTTAATAACTCTTCCAGGAATGCATTCACCTGGTACTTTTCATCACTTTGATACATACGGACATTGGGATAATCATACACTGGGCGTAATTGGTAAATCTGTTGACCAGTTAACACTTCTGCTAATTTAGCATCGTGATAAATTCTCACTAACACCTTGGGAGTATTGACAAACTCCTTGATTGCGATGGGACGAGATATCTCAACTAATTGAGTATATTTGGTATTTCCTAAAATTCGTACTACTAATATACCAAACTCACCTTCGAGTCGCCATGACTCACCGATAGCTATCTCTAACGGTAACCATTTCAACATGTAACCATAATTTCGCCCGCACAGTGCTAGAAAATCACTGACGTTAGGTTTATAGCGCTGTTTTAGACTCGAAGTAGCCAAATTCATCCCAACTTAAACCAGTTGTTGATAGTTTAATTGTAACCATTGTAATCCAATGACGGTCGACGCATTATCGATCTCGCCCGCAACCACACTATTATAAGCTTGCTCGCGGCTCATGACATGCAATCGAATATCTTCGTGCTCTTCAGCTAATCCATGCAATCCACGGGCGTCGTTCGAATCAACATCGGCCCAATAGAAATAGAAACGTTCTGTGCTGCCACCCGGGCTGGCAAGATAACTATTCACGCTGTGCATTTGCTTAGCAACTAAGCCTGTTTCTTCCATTAATTCGCGGTGCGCAACGTCCAGAGGCGTTTCTTCGGGCGCAATCATACCCGCGACCAACTCGAGAAGCCAAGGAGATTTAGTGGTTGCTAATGCAGGAAAACGTACCTGTTCGATGAGTACCACTTTATCTTGTCTGGCATCATAGGGCAGAACGACCACGGCATGACCCCGTTCAAACACTTCGCGGGTAACAGGTTTGCTCCAGCCGCCAGCGAATAATTTATGTTTGAAAGTGTATTCGTCCATTGAGAAAAATCCTTGGTACAGGGATTTTTTTTCTAAGATCTCAATATCCGTTTGCGAAAAAACAGGGGGTTTCATACTCTATCCTTAAAAGTTGAATTTGCGCTTATAATCAAGGCAATTTGAGCACATTTTTAAAATAAAATCTGTTACACTTCGAATTTGACTTGAAAGTGTCAGAGTTCTTAGACTCTAGGTCATTAAGTTTTAGCTGTATCGGGAAGCGTCGGGAAGCGCAAACCGCCTTGGTAAAGGCATTACTTAGTCTAAACGAAGTTAAAATATTCCTCCGTGGGGGGATTTTGTCTAATAAGGACAGCAAATGAAATTTAAGATCCATAATTTATGCGCAGCATTAACACTTGCGGCTTCCGCTTCAGCGGTGCAAGCAGATGATTTGTTGCAAATTTATCAACAAGCACTGACCAGCGACCCGCTCGTATTGCAAGCCCAAGCCCAGCGTAATGGTTTGTTTGAACAAATCGAACAAAACCGTGCACCGCTGTTGCCAACCATTAGTGCAAACGTCGGTTACGACAAAGCTTGGAATGATCCGAAGGATGATTCAAGTGGTCTAGTAGGTAGCCTGAAATTAAATCAAGTTATCTATGATCATAGTGCTTGGGTCGGTTTAAGCCTTGCTGAGAAAGCCGCTTCTCAAGCTGATTCTGCCTATGCTTCAGCATTACAAAACCTGATTACTCGTATCACTACAGCCTATTTCAACGTATTAACGGCGAAAGACAACTACGAGTTCCAAGGTGCAGAAAAACGCGCGATCGAACGTCAACTTGAACAAACTAAACAACGTTTTGCTGTGGGTTTAACCGCAATTACCGATGTGCATGAAGCCCAAGCTCAATATGACTTAGCCTCAGCCACTGAAATTTTAGCTGAAAACACACTCGCTAATAGCTATGAAGCCTTACGTGAAATCACTGGCATCGATCACAAGACAATCAACGTGTTAGATACCAACCGTTTCTCGGCCGTTACGCCAGCGCCAACGTCGTCAAACGAATGGTTGAAGATTGCTGAAACCAATAGCGTCGATTTGATGACTCAACGTATCGGTAAAGATATCGCTCAAGAAACCATTAAGCTTTATCAAGCAGGCCACATGCCTTCTTTAAGTTTGAATGCAGGTTACAACAAAGGTCTTGAGCAAAAAACCGGTAATATCAATGAGCCTGACTTTGATAACGTCAGTGTCGGTGTCAACTTAAGCATTCCGATTTTCGAAGGCTTTAAAGTGAGCTCACAGGTTAATCAAGCGCAATTTCAATATGTTGAAGCGAGTGAAAAACTTGAGCAAGTTTACCGCGGTGTAGTGAAAAACGTCCGTAATAACTACAACAACGTAGGCGCATCTATCAGCTCAATCAAAGCCTATGAGCAATCGGTTATTTCATCAGAAAGTGCACTGAAAGCCACTCAAGCGGGTTTCGAAGTCGGTACGCGTACTATCGTTGACGTATTGAACCGTACTCGTGACTTGTACGATTCAAAACGTAAGCTATCAGATGCACGTTATAGCTACATCAACTCGGTCATTGCCTTGAAGCAAGCAGCGGGTACATTGAATGAAGATGACGTGATTGCCATCAACAATGGCTTAATTGCAGAGTAATCTCACTCTCGGTTCTCAGCTATAAAAGTTGTCAGATAAAAAAACCGCCGATAGGCGGTTTTTTTATACTCAAACGCTAAATCAACAGATTAGAAGTTGATTTCAACACCTGCGAAGTAACCTTTAAATTTAGTATCGGCACTCACACCCGAGAAGTTACTCACGTCGAATAAAAACTCACGGTAGCCTACACGTACACGGGTATCGACAGCCAAACCATCGAACTGCCAACCTAAACCAATCGCATAGTCGTGAACGCTTGATTCATTTACGCCCTGCATCAAATCAGCAAAACCGTATAAACCTAAGCCTGGCATGCCCACATGCGTACTGGCATAACCCATTACAATGCCGCTATCGACATCTTTCTCTTCAGGGTGACCAGGATCTTGCACGCGCAGTGAGCCATTCATTAACTTGTAAGCAGCACCGAGATCTAATGACACTATGTCGTTATCTAATATTTCGTAATACAGCACAAAATCTGTGTTGCTCAGATCGGTATAAGCAGTCACATTACCTTTAAAATCATGACCATTGAAGTTGAAATCAGCACCTGACATGCTGCCTTTCTGATCTAAGCTATTTTCACGGATTTTAATATTAGGAACAAATGGCAATGGATGCTCAACCGCAATCCAGTAGCTACCTTGAGCCGATGAACTGTAATCAAATGTTTGCTGTGGTTGGCCTTTATCGGCAAAAGTACCGCTAGTATCGGCGCGCCAGTAGTCACCGCCAATTGTGAAACCGACCACAGTGGCCGCTTGGGCTGATGTGGCCATGCATAATCCTAATACCGCACTGGCGAGGAGAGTTTTTTTCATAATTAACCTTGAGATAGCAAGTTCGTTAAATCAATCACCGCGGCATTCGCACGGGATACATAGTTAGCCATAACCAATGAATGATTAGCGACTAAGCCAAAACCGCTGCCATTAAGCACAACAGGGCTCCAGACAGTTTGCTGAGTCGCCTCCAGTTCACGAATGATCTGTCTTAGGCTCACTTCAGCATTTTTCTTCTTTAAGACGTCGGCAAAATCAACTTCAACGGCGCGCATAAAGTTCAGCAAGGCCCATGAAGCACCACGACTCTCATAGAAAACATCATCAATTTTCCACCAGCTGGTTTTCACCTGATGGCTTGCCAAGTTAGGCGTGGATTGACGCGCCGCATTATCGCCGGCTAAATCGGTATTTAAACGCTCTTGGCCAACACTGGCCGATAAACGTTGTGACATGCTACCCAGACGCTTCTGCACTTCTTTCAACCATTCATTGAGGTTGTCGGCGCGGGCATAAAACTGTGCATCTTGATTGTTAGGGTCCATCATGCGAGCACGGTACAGCTTCAGCAATTTAATGGCATCGCGGTATTCGCTTTCAGCACTTGGCACTAACCAGCTCGTGTGATCGATATTGAGCTTAGATTGGGCTTCGCCTAAATCTTTATCCGCTGCCGATTGTGACTGCGAGCGACTAAACTCTTTACGCATAATTAAGGCTAAATCGCGGGCTTGTTCTAATGCGCCGTATTCAAATGCGGGCATGTTATCCATAAAGATGGAAGGTGGCATCACATCGTTTGATAACCAACCGCCTTGCTTATCCAGTAATGTTTCGACCGTGAGGATCAGCGAAGTGGTGGTTGCGTATCCGACCACATTTTTATCGGTAGCCGTCAATTGTTGAGGATTGATAGGATCGGGCTCGATACTCCACCACACACTCAGGCCATAACCGATTAATACTAAAAATAAACCGACACCGGTAACTTTTTTCCATGTAATTTGCATCAAGCGACTCCTTAATGATGGTGATGATGCTCTTGCTCTGCGGCGTTTTCTGCTTCTTTACTAACAGGCAGCGTAATCGCCATTTTCTCGCCATCGTCAAACTCTAATTGCAGTTCAACTTGCTGCTCTAACACCAATGGCGCTTTTAAACCTAGCAACATGACGTGATCCCCTGACGGCGTTAACGTTAATGCGCCATGGGATGGGATATCAAAACCTTCAACATGGCGCATCTTCACCATGCCTTGGTCTTCGATAATAGTGTGTAATTGGGCATCCTTTGCCACTGTAGTACTGACGCCGATAAGACGAACCGCTTTATCTGTGTGGTTTTCAAGCGTAAAGTAAGCGGCAGTATTTGGTACTGTCTCAGGCATGGCGCGTACATGACCTTCGGTCACTATCACGCTCGCCAACGCTGAAAATGATGCACAAGATAAAACTAGACAATTAAACAGCTGTTTGAATATTGGTTTCAATGTCTTAAACTCCATGTCTACCCAATGTCGTCGTAAAGGAAACAACCCATGAGTCATATACAGGTTCAGGATGATCAGGGCGTACGTATTATCAGCTTTAATCGCCCCGATAAACGCAATGCACTTGATCTTAATATGTATAAACAACTGACAGAATACCTGATCGAAGGTGAAGCAGACAACGACATTCGTGCCTTTATGCTCCATGGCCAAGATAATTGCTTCACCTCAGGCAATGATGTTGCAGACTTTTTGAAAAATAGTGACTTAGGGCCAAATCACCCCGCTGTACGTTTCCTATTTTGCCTGCTGGAACTCAAAAAACCGCTGGTTGCCGCCGTTTCTGGCGCCGCCGTCGGCATTGGCACTACCGTACTACTGCATTGCGATCTGGTATATGCCGATAATACGGCGAAGTTTCAACTGCCCTTCGTCAACTTGGCACTAGTGCCAGAAGCGGGTGCTAGCCTACTGTTACCTGAACTCGTGGGTTATCAAAAAGCGGCAGAGCTATTGCTACTCGGCGAAAGTTTTAATGCCGAGACGGCCCACAGACTCAATATGATCAACGAAATTGTGGCCCATGAAGATCTACTCAGTTATGCATTGTCTCAGGCTAAAAAGTTGGCAAATCAACCGCCACAAGCCCTACAAATCACACGTCAATTAATGCGTCCGCATAAAAATCGTGTACAACACCAAATGCATCAAGAATTAGAACAATTTAGCGCTAGGCTAAAAAGTGATGAAGCCAAGAGCAGATTTCAGGCTTTTTTGAAGAAGTAGTCTGCAAGCAGTATGCACATACATGTCGCATGAGGGTCAAAGTGCCCTCTTGTTGATAGGGTTAACACCCTATTTTTTTTTAAAAATTCTTTCAATTTTTCAATCAAGACAAGCCTCAAATATAAGTATCACTGCGGGCTTAAACGGGTCTTTTCCATTGATCAACTAACAGTGCTAAAACAAAGTAAATCAACAAACTCACGCCAGGCATAAATACCGTCGCGCCAGCCCACACCACTCGAGTCCAAAAGCAAGACCAACCAAATTTCCATGCCATACCAGCGGCAACACCACACACTAATCGCTCTGGGCTCTCCATACGTGCTTTTACTCGTTTCATCTCAAACCTCGACTCAATTGATTGTAATTTATTTATCACTATGCCACTGAAACCAGCAAATAATGCCTGAAAACAACGCAAGACTAATTACAGGTAACAGTAGCAAAGTCATTAAAGGTGCTACAAACCACATAAGCAGATCCCCTACTTAGCGCTATATTCATCGGCACTTGCCGACTCACCTTCATTCTCAGCGCTTAAGCCAAGTTGACTGTTGAAGTCATAAATACTTTCAGCGAGCTGTGTTTGCAATGACATCACAAACTCACGCTTAGCACTGACTAACATTTCTTGTGTTTGGGTAGTTAGCGTTTGCTCAATGGTTCCGACAACATCCGATATTGGCGCGGCTTCTGCGTGTACTGCAACGCTACCGACTAACGCACCTAATAACACACTCATTTGTACTGATTTTTTAATGGTTAACGTAAACATGATGGCATCCCTTTCGATTAATTAACTTGACGAAAGGAGTATTACAAACTGCGTGCCAACTTATAAAAGTATTCTTAAGATTATGATTTTAATCATTTAAAAAAACTTTATGTGGATAAGATGAGATATAGGGATGGATTGAAAAATAACAAGTGGTGAAAAATACTACTCAAATTAGTAAATTTCACCATCTTTTAAGTCGAGTGGAATTACTCTACAACTTCAGCCTGAATATTCTGAAAAGCCTGCTTTACCACTTCTATCCCAGCGCCGTTTTTATGGGCATTTTCGCTCAAATAACGACGCCACGCACGGGCACCCGGTAAGCCTTGGAATAACCCGATCATATGGCGAGTAATATGATTAAGTCGCCCACCCGACAGCAAATGTGCTTCGATATAAGGCAACATAGCCTCAATCACATCCTCACGGCTGATCACCTCCTTTTGGCTGCCACATAGAATTTGATCTACCTGCGCCAGAATATAAGGATTCTGATAGGCCTCACGCCCCATCATCACGCCATCAAGCTGCGCTAAATGGAGTTGCGCTTGCTCAAGTGTGGTGACGCCGCCATTAATGCCAATATTAAGTGTGGGATAATCGCGCTTGAGTTGATATACACGCTCATAATCGAGCGGCGGGATCTCGCGATTCTCTTTCGGACTCAAACCTTGAAGCCAAGCCTTACGGGCATGAATAGTAAAATCCGTACACCCTTTTGCACTGACCACATCGATAAACTGGGTTAAAAACGCATAACTGTCTTGTTCATCAATCCCGATACGTGTCTTAACAGTCACAGGAATATCAACCACTTGCTTCATGGCATCAACGCACTCAGCCACTAATTCAGGTTCAGCCATCAAACACGCGCCAAAGCGACCATTCTGCACTCGATCGGAAGGACAACCCACATTGAGGTTCACTTCATCGTAGCCACGCTCAGCCGCGAGTTTAGCGCAACGCGCCAAATCGACAGGATTAGAGCCACCTAACTGCAACGCCAAAGGATGTTCTTCTTGGTTATACGCCAAGTAGTCACCACGACCATGCAATATCGCCCCAGTCGTCACCATTTCCGTATACAACAAAGCATTAGCCGACATCAAACGCGCAAAATAACGGTAATGACGATCAGTCCAATCCAGCATGGGCGCAATGGAAAAGGTTCTATCGAGGGTTTTAGGCGCTAAACCTTGGTGTTGCTGGGTTTTATCTAAATTCATTACAATCCGAAAAGTTAATATTTTTGCTAATTTTTGTACGTTTTTGCATGTTTTGCATTGCTCGGGGAACCTATAGTGATCCACAATGGATTGGACTGAGGGGTTCGGGGAACCAAAAAACATGGCATCTTATAGCATTCAAAAACGTGAAAAAGCCGACGGTACTGTGCGGCATCGCTGCCTAGTTCGTGTAAAGAAAAACGGCAAAATATTATACACGGAGCAACGTACCTTTACCAAATATGCCGCTGCCGAGGCATGGGGTAAAGATCGGGTGATTGATATTGAGTCAAACGGGTTTGCTACTGAGGATACGGCTCCTATTACATTGGGCAGCATCATCAGCAAAGCCCTGACAGATGAAAACATCGACAGCAGCATTGGTCGTTCGAAGCGCTTTTGTTTACGGCTGTTATCGGATTGCGATATTGCTAAATTGAATCTGACTGATATTAAGCCGCACCACATCATCGATCACTGTAAATTGCGACGCAGCGCAGGCACAGGGCCATCTACCATTGCAGTTGATGTAAGCGTGATCCGATGGCTGCTACGAATCGCTAAATCAAACTTTGGGCATGAGGTTTCACAAATTTCGGTTATTGAGGCTTACGATGCACTGTATAGCCAAGACTTGATCGCTAAATCGGGCAAGCGTTCGCGCAGACCAACCACGGATGAGATTGAGAGGTTAAAAGTTGGATTAGCTGCAAGAGCAGATCAACGAGCTGCGCATATTCCTTATATTGATTTGCTGGATTTCTCGATACTGAGTTGCATGCGTATTGGTGAGGTATGCCGGATAACATGGGACGATGTAGATGAGGCACAAAAAGCCGTGATCGTTCGTGACCGTAAGGACCCGCGCAAAAAAGCAGGCAACCACATGTTGGTACCGCTGTTGGGTGGGGCGTGGGAGATACTGCAAAAGCAGCCTAGGAATGATGCGCGGGTTTTCCCCTATAACGAGCGCAGCGTTACCGCAGGGTTTCAGCGGGTGCGTAACGAATTAGGAATTGAAGATTTACGCTATCACGACCTAAGGCGTGAAGGTGCAAGCCGGTTGTTTGAGAAGGGTTATAGCATTGATGAAGTGGCGCAAGTGACAGGGCATAGGAATATTAATACTCTGTGGCAAGTGTATACCGAGCTATTTCCGAAGCGGTTGCATGATAAGGATGTTTAAACCTCTATCTCCACAAATGGCAAATCGGGTGCTGTTCCTAGCACCCTGCCGTCTTGTACGTAGATGTGATCGCCAACCGTTCCTGAGCCAATCGCGCGGATTGTGTGACCGCTGGCACTGCTGGCGGTGACAGTGCCATCGGCGTTTACGGCATTAATGGTCATGATCTGCCGAGGTTGCACCAAGGCCGTTTGCAGTTGTTTAAGCATCATTTATCCAAAGTATTATGTTGCTTTCTATTGATTTAGTTAAAACCACTTCTCAACATTTTTGAAATTAACCTGCAAAGCAGTGAAATTAGCGTCCCCACCAACTTAAATATAGTTCATTAATTTTAAACAAAAAAACCAGCCATTTGGCTGGTTTTTTATATGATTAAGAGTTAACTATTTGATACGCAACGATGTGCTGTAGGCCATTCTTCTCTTATGCCGTAACAGCTAAGTGCACGAGGGTCATCCTTCAATGCAACTTTAAGAGCTTCAATTTTTGTACTAAAAATTTCAGATTTGGCTGTATTATTTGCGTGTCTACGAAGAACTTCACTAATCGCTTGAGTAAGTTTTTCTTTATTAATCATATCTATGCCCTCATTGTGGCTGCTTATTACATGCAGGTATCCGCTCTACGGATAGCTCACCTCTAAAAGGTGTTAGCTGTAAATATGTCGGCTTTCAAGTTTAACACTTTAAAAATAAGCGCTAAATCTATATAAATCAGCACTTTAGAGAACGTTGTGACAATTCTCTATACATGCTTAGTGTAGCAGTCTGGAAGCAGATGCTATATAAATAACCAATAAAAAACAATTCTTTCAGCAGCTTTTTTATTAAGTGGTTGATTTTATTAAATTACAGGATTTCTCTTTCTATGTAGAAAGCTGGTATACCTTTATAAACATCTTCAGTATACGTGAACCCTGCCGCCTTTAAAATAGGAGAATCTCGATCACCAGGATTCATAAAAGCGATTAATTTTATAGGCCCTATACTCTTATCATATTCCTCAAGGAATATTGCAAAATTATTTAAAGACTCTAGAAAAATTATCGGCCATGCTTCAACTAAGCCTATATCTGCCTTTTCACTAATTTCAGCGTGGTGTATCAGAAACTTATCACCATCAAAGACTCCTGACAAGTAGCCAATAGGTTGCTTCCCGTAATAGGCAACCAGCCTTAATGGCAGCCCAACACCTGAAGTCATGTGTAGTGGCAAGTAGGACTCTGGATTTGTAAAGAAATGTCCAGCTCTATAAAATGCTGAGAAATCAGGCAAAACATCCTTATGATATAGTGTGGAAAGAGCAAGTCGCTCTTGAAAAGAATGCTCAGAAGCAATTAATGTTGTTTGAACATTGAAAAATTGATTCTGTAATTCTAAAAATGAATTTTGGTCCAGCTGTTCCATACTCAATCGCCCTATTCATGAATGTGCCATTACTTGTTACAATATATTGGGACACTTTTTTTGATTTCAATGAATAATGTTAACTTTTATTTAAAACTGAAAGTGCCTAATAGTAGACAAAGTACATACTAGCTAAGCGATTGAGCGGATCACTGTAATAGATTGTTCGATATCGATATCACCGCGATCACTGACGCTAGCGCGGATGCTCCAACTGTCACACGTTCCTTTAAAGACTTCGGCACCTTCGCGGATACCAATCAACATGCCAGGTGTTGCGGGTGGCAAATCAACCATAACGGGCAAGGATAGCGTGACGTTGAGCTTGTCGCCTGTATCAGCTAGTGCATTGGTGCCAGCGATGCGCGCCGCTTGATTATCTACGATCAGCTGAGCGCTAATGTCAGCTGCGGGGATATTGCCCGCGCTGCCGGTGCGTTTAACCTTAGCGCTAATCCCCTGTTGTTCACCACGCAACCACACCACATCACACAACGGATTGCGGGAGACTGATTCGCTGTAATTGGTGATCACAGCATCGTGCACTGTTAGGTCCGGTACCGCAGTTGCCATTTCCCATGGCACGGTTGGCCAGCGGGGAATGATCGTCAATTTACGGGTGGCATCATCCGCTAAGATCATGCAGCCCAATTGGCTTGCTGCTTCGTTAATCGCGTCAATCGGTGACTTGTTACCCACGCTGAACGCGCCTGCTGGTACGCTAAAATCTGGTATCCCGCTTAGCTCTGCAGTCCAGCCTGTGTTTTGCAACAGATCACCGATAATACCACCAAGGCTGCGCAAGACAGTGTTGGTGTAGCTGATAGGCAAACGATAAGGCGATGACAACTCAGCAGCGCGTGATCGACCTGTGCTGCTGTGGGTTTCAATACCAAAGGCTTTACTGGCGCTTGGCTGCTCGGCAATGGCATAAAACTCATAACCGTTGATGGTGATCAACAACAGCTCATTATGGGCGCGCTGCGCATCGATACGACTTGAGAACTCAAGGCTAACCGACCTCGCCCACTGTCCACGGCTTTGGCTAATGCTCACGCTGGTGATCACAATCGGTAAACTGTCTGATACTCGCACGCATGTGATCGTTGGCTGCATTAAGTAGTACCTGCGGATTTGTGGTTCAATCGGGATTTTAAAATCGATATTAGGTAACGGTGGATTAGCATCAATGAGGCCGCCGCCATCGTCCCAGTAGCAATAGTTCGGTGAGGCCGTGAACCGTAAAACAATCGGGTTTGGTTGTGTAGATAATGGCTCATTGAATCGAAGCGTGACCTTGCCAACAGGTGGGCGGTACTTGGTAGAGCAAACCCAGCGCGGTTCGTGGAAGCCCCATTTAATCGACTTTTCATCATCGACAACAATGCCACGGTACTGAATCATCAACGAGCTTTCTTGTTCTTGACCATCTATCCATGCAACTGCAGTGTGCAACTGGTACGCGGCAATATCCAGCCAGTTGATTGAGGATTGTATTAGATGCTCATCGGGCACAACCCAGTTAACGCTTAATGTGATTTGGTGATCGATTGGCAGCGACCAATTAATACTGATATTTGTTTGGGTCTCTATATTTAATAACCAATTGATTGATAATACTGAATCGTTTGCAATGTTAGATAACCATGGTATTTCTATTACAATTTCATCTGCGTTGTAATTCACCCACGGTGATTCAATTTTAGATTCAATATTATTTGAAAACTCAGCCAACAATAACGCTTGTTCAACTGCATCGAGTGTAAACCAACTGAATCCACACTCTATACCAAATGAATTATCAACAACAATTTGTGCGTCAATAAACCTGATTGTTATCGGGCTGACTGCATTTAACCAAGGTGTATCAAACCGTAGTGTTATCGCTGTCATATTGCGTTCGCATTAATATTTTCAGCACGTATACCATCAACAAATTTGCAATTGTATACATGGTTGTCGTCCAAAATACCAATCAATAACGTATCGTTCACTGCATGGCTATACGGTACAGTAAATGATGTAATAGGGTTAACAACTTTAAACATGTAATATAAATCACCTGTATTTCGGTGCATCAATACCACCCTTTCAGCATCTATGTCAGTGTCTACAGTAACCCGTGCTTGCATACTTATAGGTGCTTTCACAATAATATCTACAAGTTGCTTAATCATACCATGTACCTGTTTTAATCCATTGTTGGGGTGAGTTATACGACCTCAATAGAACCCATATCACACCTGATTGTGTAAGTTCTTTAGGCCAGTTTATAGCCCTATAACCTGCAAATGATGATGTGTATAAACCGGGAATATGCCCCCTACAAAACGGTGATTCAACACTTGTATTTTGTGCAATTACACCATATATAGGTGTTGGTGACATTACATGATTTATACCTAACAACTCTGCATCACCATTTGGTGCCGCCGAGTTTTTATAAAAATTTGATTTTTCAAAACTATACATGGCATTGGAATTACTACCGTCACTATTGTATAACTGTGTTGCCAATGTAGTATTGTTACTGGTGATACCATCGTTTGCAGTAACATCACCATTTGTACCGCTACTACTTGCAATCGTAAAATTACAAGCATCATTTACAACCGATGATTCAATGTCACCTATAAAATAAACCTGAGTGTCAAAACCATACCCCTGTAAACCATTTAGCAAGTTGGTTGTATAATGCAGTATTAAATAAAACCCCCTACTAGTCCCTATTATTTCCCAACCCTTTGTACTTGAGGAAGATATTAAAGCTCTAGCCCATAACGGTTTAATGAAAGTGTCAATTGATGTCATTGACAGAGCACATTTCATCATCATTGTTTTAGATGCAACATTATTACCGTCTATTGAATAAAACTTTACATAACCACCACTACCACCATCGATAATTGAATTACGAAACGCAGCACTATAAACACCTATATTTTCGAATTCTAATGTCCAACCAAGTGGGGATTTTGAACCATAACCCTCAACCAATACTTTTTTTAAAATATTAATCCATTCCGATGGTGTGCCATTAGTTAATTGCGGTGCACCTGCGTCTGTATAACGATAAACAGTTACTGGTAATCCCATTTCATACCTCTATTAAGATTCGTTGCCACGGAACGCCAGCACTGCGCGGTCGGTGGTGATTTGACTGTGACCGCTTCGCACTGTACGTAGTAACATTACAGGTTTACTCGCGGCATAGCTTTCAAAACGGATTGCTTCACCCGTGTTCCAACCACCTCCGAATGCACCTGAACGGATTATAAAATATGGTAGTAGCGTTAGCGGGTTGACAGGTGCGAAATCGTTTAATAGGTCACCTGTCGCAATCTGACCTAGGCGACGACCAACACAACGAAATGCTGTTGTAGTTGTGAATATCAATACCCAATCTTCATTCACAGCAGTGTCGTTGCGTACCTCGATGGGGAAATCAACTGTATTCATGTTGCCAGTGGCGGGTGCACCATCGAGGTCCCAATTGTTAGCCCATGCCGTCATATCTCGTACCGTGCCGATGCGGGCCTGTAAGTCACCTAAATTTTGCACACTCGATACATTGGCACCAATGGGATAGCTTTGGCTTAGAGGGGCAGCTAGGATTAAGGCTCGCTCTTGTACGTCTGTTACTAGCGCAATTTCGCCAATAGTATCGGTGAGAATGAATGGCGCAGTGAAGCCCGTAAAATCGCTATTGATAGTGACAGCACCTGTCGCTTTAACCCATGTGTAATGGGCATTAGCCAGCGTCCAAAGTGATTTGCCATCAGCATCGGTAATATCAACAAAGCGCGCATTGGCGCGAGCGTTGTATGTTTGGGCTGGCGCTGGGCTGCTCAATACCTGTATTTCAGTATGTTGCACCGAAATCGTGTTCCATGCGGTGAATGCATTCACCAAACCGCCGTTCTTAATCCGCAATGGATTAAGGCCATACAGTTCTGGTGGCGGTGATAGTGTGACGGTTTCTGAAATGTCATAGCGCAGCGTGCTTAAATACACGCGCTGAGTAAAAGTGAGCGATACGGCCCCATTGTTGATTGTTCCACTAACGCCTGAACCCGATACAACACCATTGCTATCAGCACTGGCGCTGAGCACCGTATCTGAAGTGGTAGACACGGTAAGATAAAATGTATCGAGAATCGGCTCATTCGATTTGAGAATAAACTCAACAGTTAAATCACCTGGTGGAGTCACTTCACCTGGTACTGTTTCAACCACCATACAGTTATAGGTGTAAGTGAAATCTCCCCTGAAATCAGGGTTTTTAGTAAGCATACCTGTAGTAGCGTCAATCTGAGCAATGATATTGCCATTGGGTTCGACCAGTGATGCGTTAACACCAGATTTACCTGGCCCCATTTTAATGGCGCTTTTACCGTAGGTTGGATTTAAAAATGTAACTTCACCATACAGTCGATTATCGACCATGACTCTATTCGCAGGGAATGATGCTGGGGTGTAGTAAATATCGTATTTATCATCACTTATGTAATTGATACCGATACTGTAACCAACTGGTGGGGTATACCCAGTGAATATAACGGTGACAGTCATACCTGTAACAGTGACACTGGCATTTTGAGGCCACGCGCCAGTATATTTCACATTTTGAATACCATTATCGTTGAACCAGTTTGATATCAATAAATCAGGTAATTCAAAAATATACGTGCTTTGCCCTGAAACGGATGGCAGCGATACCGTTTTATAATACATTGAAGGCAGGCTGCTAATGCCGCCCACTATGCCACCCTGCGAATCCGATACACCATCAAGTGCATTACCTGCACTCACTGAAATCGTTTTGACCTTCGGTAATAGCTCGACTTTAGTTGACTCGACAGCTAAAACCTCAGTAGTTGCTAATGCTGTTAATTGAGTGACACCATGATATTTAATGCCATCATTACTGCTGGTATAGCGCAATTTAGTGCAGCCTGATTCACCGTTGATTGTTATATCGTAGTTAGGCGTATCAAACGGTATTGCAGGTTTAAATTGCACCAGTCCACCAGTGCCACCAGTAACTGTTTTTTGAATTTGGCAAAAATGTTCGAATCGAGGATATAGCGCATTCTCGGCACCTGGGTACTCAACAGATATGACAATAGTTTGACCTTGCACAAGGGTTATATTTTCATAAAAATCAACACCATTGAATTGATATACGCTCTGCAAATATGGCCTAGGAAATGTATCCTGACCAGCAAGTAGCCCAATCAGTCGATTGCGGATCAACTGGCCAGCACGAACGGATGATTCCAGAATCTCAACCATATCTGTCATGCGGTCGGCGTCATCTAATGTAGCGGCCTCTGCGATCAACAAACTGACCATCTCATCGGTTGGCTTTTGGCTGATAAACACATGACCGTCGAGCAAAATTGATGTGTCATGGGTATCGAGTGCAGGGTAACACTTCACAATATCAACCGCTGATTGCGCGTGATCTATGTCTGAAATGGCGCGAAACAGTTCGTTTAGCTTGCCAGACTCAACCGCCAGCTTGGTACGTTGTCCACCCGCATCATCGCTTGAGCCCAATTGCTCGGGTTTAAATACTTTTAAATCTAAACGGGAAATAGTCATAAATGGCCTATAAGGTCAGAAACTTAAGAACCACGTTAGTGAGCTTTTCAAACCCACCAACTTCGTCAAATAAATCCTCACCCGTTATGGGCGAGCCAGCAGTGTTATCCCAAACCACGTTATAACTGGTGCCTTCATAGGCCAACGTGAAGGCGGTTAACGTAGTGGCGGCATGGGCTTTTAGTTGTTCAAACTCAGTGCGCAGCATCCATCCCGATTTGGTGCCTAACTCCATGGCAATACCGGCAGGGATAATGGTTTGCTGCACCAATGGCGCGCCGTTTAAGGCGCGCTTCATGCTGGCCGCCACGCGGGGCGTGTTGTCGCGGTTTAGCCACAGCAAATCCACCGCGATATCGATGCTATCGATGGTTGTCATAGGGACCTTTGATTAAATGGGGCGAATAACAGGATTGGCTAACCGCCAACAGATTGCAGACGTTTGATCTCGTTCATCAATTCAGTGACGAGGCTGCGCTTCATTTGAGCGTTAAAGGTGCTATTGCCAACCTGCAGTTGCAGCACTTGCATATCTGAAGTGTTAGCCACAGATTGCGTGCTGGTTTGGGTATTGGCTTGCGTGTTAACGGTAGCGGTTGCTTGAGTTTGAGCCGCAGCCTTAGCCGTTGCAGCACTGGCTTCGGCTTGCTTCTTCGCCTCTGCGGCACTTTGCTTATCGGCTGCTTGCTGGGTTTTAATTTCAGCGGTGCGGAACTCATAAACTTGCTTTAGCGTTCGCTCTGCCTCGTGCAAATCGGCAATAAGCTGCTTATCGCCTGTGCGTTCTGCAGCGGCGAGTTGTTCTTTAAGATCGGCAACTTGTTCTTGATAGCGGCGTTTTTCTATTTCATCTTGACGGCCAAGGTAGCCATCAAGCTCATCCTGCAACGACTTAAGCGTGGACTCGGCACTATCGCGCAGAGAGTCCATGCGCTGTTTGGCGCTGTCCAGTGCGGAAGTGAGCAAAGACATATCTTGATCATTCACCAGATCAAGCGCTTTAGTTGCCCGTGTTGCGCTGTTGATAATACTGAGATTTGCTTTATCAGTATTATCGAGTGCATCCACTAGATTAAGCAGTTCAAGCTTTTGGCGGTAATAAGCGCGTTCGGCAACCTTGCCGGCTTTCTCGGTTTCAAGTGCCCAGGTGCGAAGCCCGACAAAATCAACCGTTTTAGCCAACGTGTTATCAAGCTCATAGATAACACCCGTTAAACGCTCTATTTCGTTTTCGACTTGGCCAAGATCACCAAACTCCTTTTTCACGTTCTGCACACCATAAACAATGGTGTTGAAGTAACGCGCAGCACCATCACTTAAAGCTTTAACGTTGTCATACACGGCGGTACCAATATCGGCAAAATATTGGGCAATAGACTGCAAGCCCACTCCTGCTTGCTCTGCTGACTTAACAACAGTATCCATAGTATTAGATATGGTGGTGCCGATTTCTGTAGAACCTTTTTTTACATTATCAGCCGTTTGTTGAGTGTTATCACCTAGGCCAGATTGCGCATCTTTTAAACGCTTATACTGTTCAATAAGCGTATCAAGATCTTTGCCTAACCCTAACGCTGCGGCTTGTTGACGAATACTGGCATCAACTTGCTCATCACTTGCCGCCGCAGCTTGAATCGCAACTTTGGCATATTCAAGGAAGGCTTTATTAAGATCTTCAGTAGAAGCTTCACCATCCTTTGCTTTTTGCACCATAGTTTCAAAGGTTTCTTTAGCCGCCTTTTCTTGTGCTTTTAAACCTTCGACCGTTTTTCTTGTCGCAGCAGTATGTGCCAACTCTAAATCTTTAGTGGTGACCTTTTGTCCTTTTTGCGCTTCTTTTACAGCATCGGTAGCTTTTTCAAGTTTTACTTGTGCAGACTTATAGTCCTCAACTGAAGCTTGCCCACGAGAAAAAGCAACCCGAACACCCGCGAGCTCACGCTCTGCCGTTTCGCGCTGTTCAATCAAACCATTAATGGTGATGTTTTTAAGATTTTCGGTAGAAGTAGCAAGTCCATCTTGCTTTTGTTTTAACTCGTCCTGTACTTGCCCAAGTCGAAGCGTAGAGTTTTCAAGCGCAATCTGGGCGGCATCAAGCTCGGCAACAGTCGTAGTGCCAACACTTTGCAAGTCGCTATAATGCTTTTTAGCCGCTTTGGTTCGTTCTTCCCATGTGAGCACTAAAGCCGCAGTACGTTCAACATCTGCTTGAGCATCATTAACGTTTTGTTGCTGTAACTCCCTTTTTAAATCCAGCTCTGTCTTTATAGACTCTTTAACTTTTACAGAATCTTCAGCTTGCTTTTTAGCAAGTTCATCGGCGGTTAATAATGCATCAGCCTGCGCTTTTGAAAGCTCTTGAGTCGCTTTACTCGCATCATCTTGTGCATTTTTATATTGTTCAGCAGAGGCTTTACCCGTGATAAATGCTTCACGTACTTTTGTTAATGCCTCTTGAGCTAACTGATTTTGTTCCTCTTTTAAAACTTGTGTCGCAAAGCCAAGTTTAGTATTTGCATCAGCCAAGCCTGTCGTTGTTTTTTCCTGCGCAGATTGCGCATCACTCAAACCTTTTAATGTATCAACCAGTAATTTTTGCGCAGTTGCTACATCTTCAGCAGAAGACTTACCCGCATTACGCACTGCATTAAAATGATCTTCTGCAGCAGTTTTGCGAGATAACCACAACTCAATCTCTTTTTTGGCTCGCTCATTTTCCAATTCAGCCGCTTGTTTTTCTACTTCACGAGCAGTAGCTTGCAGACTCATCTGCTCTAAAATAGCTGACTGAATTATATTTGAATTTTTAACTTGAGTTTCTGCAGTCTTATCTGAGTCCTGCCGAATATCAAACCCCATCTGCTTAAGAGATGCTGCAACGTCTTTTGAGTCTTGTTCGACTTGGTTAATTAAACCTTTGGATATTGAAAGAAACCCATCTGCAACCGACTGAAAGAAATTTGATAACTTATTGTCGCCAAAAACACTAAGTATTTTAGCCATTAACTGAGGGAATAATGACAGTAAACCCGCAGAAGCCGCCCCAATAAGCGAAAAACCAGCAGTAATTCCATTGAATACTAACCTGATACTGCCCGCCACCACATTAAGCCCAGTAGCAAAGGCAGTAATGTTTTCCAACATGCCTTTAAGGCTTTCGCCACCATCCTTTAGAATGCTGGAAAAGAAATCGCTGATATCCTGCGCGGCTTGTTTTATTTTTCCGTTCTTATTTAATTCATCAAACTTAGTATTGAGGTCTTTAAGTAGATCAACAGCAACTTGATAAGCCCCAGAATCAGCAATGATCTGCTTAAACTCAGTCCATTTATTCGAAATTAAATTAATCTGACCGCCAAGGCGTTCAAGACTCAGCGCAGCTTGACCATTGGCTTGCTTGCCCATTTCGTCAAACAGTTGCTGCATCACATCACGGCCAAGCTTTCCAGCCTCACTCAACTTGCTTAACTCGAGCGTATTTTTACCTGTGACTTTTTGCAGTAAATCCCACACGGGCACGCCGCGTTCTACCAACTGCAGGATTTCTTCACCTTGAAATTTTTGTTTAGCCCACGCTTGGCCGACCGCAAGAATAATGCCCTCTAAATCCTCCTGACTACCGCCAAGCTTAGCGTTGTAATCAACCATCGATTGCAAGGCCCCATTCATGGGGTCGATGCCAAAGGTCTTTAACTTAGCAAAGGCAAGTTTGGCACCTTCTAACTCGGTACCTGTGCGGTTAGCAAAATCCTTAATCCACGCCGTTGCTTGCTCACCTGCAGCAATGCTGCCCATCATGGCCGTCATTTGGGCGCTAAAGGCTTTGGCTTTATCGCCTGCAGTGAGGATAGATTTTAAACTTTCCCAAAGCCTATCGACACCAACATACGCGCCAGCCATAGCAATGATCGAACCCGTAGCGGCTTTGATGCTACCGCCAAAATCACTTGATGATTTTTTGCTTTCATCGAGCAATTTATTGTGGCGAGCAAGCTTATCGTTTACGCCCTTAAGCGCGATTTCAGCGGCGGCTTGCTGGGTCTTTAAGTCTTTGCTGGCATCAGCCAGCTTGTTCATATCAATACCGGCTTTATTCAGCACGGTTTGCTGTTTGTCTAACTCCGCCTTATTGCGGCCAAGGCTAGAGCCGAGTTGATTTAACTCAGTGCGCGCGCCTTTAACCTTGAGCGCATATTCGGCCTTACTACGACTCGCTTTTTCTACTTCATCACCGAGCTTATCCAGTCCAATACACTCTTGATCGAGTTCAGTGGCTAGCTTACTAGCACTATTGGCAGTATTGGTTTGTGCAGTTTCAAGCAGTTGTAGATCATCCTTTGCTTTGGATAACGCCTGTGCTTGTTCTTTACTGGCCTGCGCGCCTTTATCTTGCGTTGCGGTTAAGCGCTCAACCTCTGCGCGAGCGGTAGCAAGCTGAGCATCGTATTGACTTAGCTCCGCAACGGTTTGGCTATACTGAGTTTCCAGTTTACTGGTTGAGGTTGCCGCCTCTTTTTGCGCCTGCTCGAGCTTTTTTGCCTCAGCGGTGGCTTGCTTTTGCTCTTGCTTTAATTTATCCAGCGCTTGAGCATTATCAACATAATTACGCTCGCCTTTTTTAATGGCTGCACTTAATGAATCAATGGCTTTTATCGCTTCTTGCTGCTGCTTGAGCTCATCAAGCTGCTCGTTGAGCTTTTCGCTTTCGCGCCCCAACTCCTGCAAGGCTTGCTCAGACTTTTTCGCCTCTGAGGAAAACAGATCTTTGCCTTGAATGATTAAATTAATCACTTGGTCTTTAAAGCTCATTTATTATCCTCATATCGTAAAAATAAAACACCCGCGCACGAAAACGGCTGTGATCGAAATGTCTCGACCACAACCAATTAGTTTGTAAACTCAGGGATTAGGTGGGTTGGATAAGGCACGTAATGGTGGCCGTTTCCTTGTGGCGGTAGTGCGAACCTTGTTCAGCCCACCGCTTTAAATCAGTTAACTGATAAGTAAAATTGACAAACGCGCCTAGGCGGGGCGATACTGTTTCGGCATTGGCAAAATCCAATGCCGGGATTCGTACCCCGCTGTATCTAGGCGCAATTGTCGCCAGCCTATCGTGCTGGTTTTTTATTGCGTGACTCGGCGCACCACTTCTATGGTGAGCTGGGTGAGGCAGCCATTTGGCTGGCCGCTTCCTAGATGCGGTAGTACGAACCTTGCTCAGCTCATCACCCAATGATTCGTACCATTTGGTGATGATTACTCACGATATCTAGGAGTGACACCCATGAACCTACAACAGTCTAAAAACACCCCCACACAACTGGTATTCATTAACGGCCAGCAAACCATTACTAGCTCGCTGATCGTTGCCGATTATTTTGGCAAAATGCATAAAAATGTTTTGCGTAAAATTGAAGAAATCCTTGTTGAGGCTCCCAGTGATTTTACGTCAGCTCATTTTCGAGCTAACGTGCAAAATCAACAGGTTGGCACCAGTCAGCGCGATTTAAAGTGTTACCAAATGACCAAAGATGGTTTTATGTTTTTAGTCATGGGATTTACGGGTGCCAAAGCCGCCGAACTGAAGATCAACTTCATTAATGCCTTTAACGAAGCCCAAGCCCGCCTCTCCCGCACCCAAAGCCCGTTTGAACGTCAACGCATGTTATTTACATGGGAAGGCGGTAAGATTGTCAGCTCGCAGCCCATCGATGATGATCAGTTTGTCACTCGGCGCGATAAGCTGGTCAACTATATCCGCGAACCACGCTTTTTATCCCTTGAGCAGTTAATCGAAATTAGCGAAGCCGCTAACCAACAAATCGCCTGTATCGCGCGTATTGGCCGCGAGCAAGCACGACTAGGGTAAAGTGACAGTTAAACGCCCATAAAAAATGGCTACCGTTTGGTAGCCATTTTTTGTTTGCACTGTTGTCTGACTTAGCAGTATTGCTAACTCATTAAGATCTCTACGCCCTGTTTTTTGACGATATTTAGCAACTTTAATGCGGGGCCATCGGGATGACGTTTACCTTGCTCCCACTTTTGCACGCTTGATAACGATACATTTAAATATTGTGCAAACACAGGCTGGCTTACCTTGTTACTCGTACGCAACTCTTTTATGTCAGCGGCAGAAAACTCTGCTAGCTCAGGTAAGCAAAGCGCGTCAAACTTGCGCATGGTTTCTGGCGGCATGAGACCAGATGCATGTAACCCTTGGGCGGTATTATGTAATGACTTAAGTAAGCGGCTCATTTCTTATTACCTCGTATAACTCTTTATCTTTTATTGCTTTAGCTAACTGAGTGTTGTTGTAACTCATTAATAATTTAGCTAATTCTAACAGCACAGCTTTTTCGGTTTTAGTAATATTATCGCGTTCATTTTTAGCAAAACCAAACATGTAAAAAGCTTTATCTTCAGAGCGAAACGCAATCAATGTACGAAAACCACTACGCTTACCTTGATTTAATCTGGGTACCCGTTTTTTTACGACACTGCCACCCAAGTTTGCATCAATTAAACCACGATCCATTTCGTCCACTGCAGCTAATAAAGCGGCATCTTCAAGGCCTTCATCATTTGCCCATGATGTAAATTCTGCGGTTTTAAATATGCGCCCCACTCTTGTTCCTAAGTGTAGTACTGTGTCCTATGTTTTCAATGGTAACACTGGGCTATTTTCTGTGCAAGCAACAGTGCAAGTAGGGTAAGCAAGCTCAATTGCATGAGCTTGCTGTTACATTACTTATGCTGCGCTACGGACGAAGAACTTAGACTTACCCGTGGCAACGATTGAGCTGTCAGCGAGTACAGCACCTTCAATATCGAAGCTACCGTAATCGGTACCGATCAAGTCTAAGCCTGATGTGGGTGTGGGCTTCCACTTATAAAACTTCAGCATCCACGGTTTACCGGTTGAGTCGTTAATACCATCAACAACCACACTGACCGTTTTGCCAGATTCCGTTAATGCCTGCAACGCATTACCCGCTTGGCTGGTGTAGCCAATGGTTAATGTTTGGCCTGCTGTAATGGCGCCAGTCGATAACGCGCGGATACCTGCGGCACTGACAACATAATCTTCATCAAGTACATAAGTCACATCACCCGCTTCATTTTTAACAACAGGGGCGATACTGGTATCAATCATTTTTGCGGTTTGCGCTAAGCCATCGAGCACAACGATAATTTTTTCATCTGCAACGGGTGTTGCAGTTAATACATCAATCTTACCGCGCATAGCTAGCGCTAAGTTCTCGTTGTTAAAATCGTAAAAGGTCGCACTTAATTTTACGGATTTAATCAAAGTGACTTCATCGGCATAACCTCCGCCACCACGGTAGTTGGGCAAGGATTTGGTTTCTTGTTCGATAGCGAGCTTTACGCCGCTCACGTTGCCACAGTCACGGCCATCGATATAGACGATCGCTGAGCCGATGTAACTTTCGGTTACTATTTCACTCATAGTGAGTCTCCAAATTTAACGGTATTAACAAGGGATAGGGTGAACACCGCTAGGCCGTGTTCTTCATGGGCTTCGGGCATGATGTACTTGCAGGGTTCTGTCTCTTTAAAGCTGATTACCGAGGGCAACCAGCTAGGTTTTTCAGGGAAGCGTTCATCTTTATAGAATGCACTTCGGATAGCGCGCACGAGGTTGATTAGCTCACTGGTTGGTTGCGGATTTTTAGCGAGTTTTACGCCAGCAACCACTTGCAGCACCAGATCATCCTTATATTTATCGATGCCATTTTTAGCGTCAAAGGCATCGGTATACGGCTGCAAAAAGATGAATTTGCTTTCTTTGGCAATGGACTGCACATAAAAACCTTCACGTACAGTGGCGCCGTCAACCAGCCCGAGGCGGTCTAAGATTGCTTGGATCATTGGGGTTGTCTCTTAGTTAACGGCTAGCGTGGTGGCCGTAGCGTTCGCGTAGATGCTTAATAATTGGTGGCTCAATATCTTCTTCCACGCCTCTGAAAGCTTGTAAGACAGAAGGGCCATATTTAGCCTTAATCCCTTTATCTTTGGCTTGTTTAAAGGTGCGCCACTTTTCGCCTCGATGACGCTCGTACATTACAAAATTGCCATTTCTACCTATAAAGGTAAAAGTGCCTTTAAACCAGTGTGGTTCATTGCGCAACGAACGGATGATGTGACCATCAGCTCTTGACCTCCCATTTTTACCTATCCGTTTTTTGCCTGAAGCAAAGCGGGTTAAGGAACTCGAGCGGTAACGGGCTGTAACGAAACCCTTTAAATTTCGAGGGTCTACACTGTAGCTAATCAAGTTTTCTACATAGCTTTTTGAATTGAAACCATACTTGTTGAAGATCGCATCGACTGTCGCCTTTTCACCAAACTTAACTGCGTCCTCAATTGCCCTATTAATTGCTGGCGCTTGTGCGGTACGAATGCGGTTAAGTTCCTTTGTTACTGCCTCCATGCCTTCAATCTTTATGCGTGCCATTGGCTAGGCCTCAAGCGGAATATAGATAAAGGTCACGCTGACCGAATCCATGCTTACCCGTTGGGTGAGGCGTCCTTGCTGGGCGCTAATGCCCTCACCTATCGCAAACTCATCACCTGAATTTACCGCCCCTTCGGATTGTAAAAACTCGGCACGACTGATTAGCTCGGGGACATATTCATTAGACGAGGCCGCAATTTCAGCGCCGTTATCATCCAAACTCACCAGACGAGTAAATGGCGCGGAGCCATCGCTTGGGGTAAAAAGGCACGGATCAGCCAAACGCTGAAACAGCCGCACCATTTTACCCCGCACGCGTTCGGCAAAGTGTTTGCCAACGTTAGGCATTGATCTTCACCCAGACGCTGGTAGATGGATTTGCCGCAGCAGCCCATACTTTGCCAGCTAAGGTATTGCCCGTGGCGAGTGATGTGATTTCATTAGCGGTGTCGTCCCAATACACGGCGGCGCCAACTGCTAGCACATCTGTGGATTTTTTAGGGAGTTCAAACACGCCTTCAGTTACACCTGTACCTTCGGTATCTGCGGCAATGGCGCCAATCGCCACAACTAACAATGTGGCCAGTAATACCGCTTCACCACTGGCAACTGCGGCGGTAGGCGTAAAGCTAATGGTCTTGCCATCTTGTACATAATTTTTCATGAGAGTGTTCCTGCTTAAAAACAAAACTGAATAAAAAAGGGCTATCGTTTGATAGCCCATTTATGTCGGTTTAGCGCTGTTTACACGCCTGTTGATTTCACCAAGCCACGGTAATCGAGCGGTGCAACACCCGCGTCGATACGCACTTTGGTGGCGACGCCGTCGATAGTGAAGCCCTGTTGCTGCTCAATGTAAGGCGTGTCGATGCCATCAAGGTAAGCCACCTCAATGGTGTCGCGGCCTTGACCCGCAGAAAGGAACCACTGAACCGCGCTGTTATCATCTAAACGAGGCTCAGCAATCACTTCGGCAAAGTTTTGGATTGGGTTAGCAATACCTGAATTCACATCGGCACCTTTAACAGAACTGGACTTAATGATCTGGTTAAACGTGGTTTCAAGCGCTACAGGGCACAGTACAAACTCAGGGCGAATATTCAGGTGGCGATTACCCGATTTTTGCTTACGCATTAACATGCGATTGGCATCGAGAGCCGCCACACTTGGCGCACCGGAACCTAAGTTGCCGTGTTCATTATGGAACAGCGTTTTGCCATCAGCCATTGCGGGGTTTTTGGTTAATACCGCATATACCAAATCGCCAATGGTGCCTTTGGCGGCAAAGCCCATTTTCATTGGAATATCAGTCAACATACTCATATCGTCGTTGATAATGGCCTGACGAGTAATGCTGAACAACTCGCCATAGGTAGCCAGCGCGATTTGTTGTGCATGGTCGCCGACGGTGACGTACTTGTATTCCGCACCTTCACGTACTTGGCGCAGGCTATTAAAGTCACCAAGGCCGATACGTTTGGCGATATTAAAGTTGCCTAACTGGCCTTTCTTGGTCCAACGCTCGAAGGTTTCTTCGGCGGTTTCCCAGCCCATTAACACTGATTTATTAGCTACATCTAACAGGATATTGCCAAAGTCGCTTGAGCTGTGGGTAAAGGCTAAGCCGACCATCTCCATTTTGTTAAATCCAGCGCAACCAATGCCGCGATCCAACAGTGAAGCGCGTGCCAACTCAAGCATGGAGTAGCTCGAATAGTTGTTGCTAGCTTCAGCTTTTGTATGGCCGGAACGCGCCATTAACTGAGCACGAATTGAATCACCCACGATGTTACCGTTGCTGGCATGAATAATGACACTTTTAGGCTGCACGGCGCACGGCGTAGTGTTCTCACCCAGCTTTGCCAAGATCATGTCTTTGGCTTTATCAGCATTGATGTTGGCATCGGCAATACACTGATTACGTAACTCGGCTAACTCAGGAAAGAAAGCAAATGCCGCATTGATACCGTTCATACGCTCAGTATTAAACGCAATCGCAGCCGCTTGAATAGCAGTGGTATCAGGTTGTGTTGCTGCAGGCGCAGGCAACTGAGCATTAGGTGCTGCTGGTGCTGGCACGAGTGGGTTGGGAGCACTGTTACCCTGCGGTGCAAACAGGTTTTTGAGAGCTTCAGGCATATTAGTAAAATCCTTAAGACGTTTTGAATTAAGTGATGCCGCCATTTGCAGCGGATCGGTGAGGGTGTTGGCAAAACCTTTTTCCACTGCTTCGCGCCCAGTTAGCCAAGTTTCAGCGGCTAACAGAGCGTGGAGTTCATCTTCTGACAAGCCTGTTTTGTGTTGGTAGGCGCCCACTAAATTGCCTTCAACCTTATCGAGCAAGTCGGCGTATTTGCGCATATCTTCGGCATCACCGAGAGTTCCGCCCCAAGGCTTATGCACCATCATCATGGCGTTTTCAGGCATGATGACTTCATCAAAAGCCATGGCAATCACACTGGCCATCGAAGCTGCAAGGCCATCGATGTAGCAAACTTTGTGCGCTGGGTGGCCTTTGATCATGTTGTAAATCGCCATGCCTTCGAATACATCGCCGCCTGGCGAATGAATACGGGCGGTAATGGTGCCCACTTTGCCTAGGGCCTGTAGATCACGGGCGAACTGTTGCGCACTAATGCCCCAGCCGCCAATCTCGTCATAGATCATTAACTCGGCATTACCGTTTTGGGCTTTGAGGCTATACCAGCTATTGGCGGGTTTATTACTCTGGTTCAGCGTTGCGACGGGCACGCTCAGCGCTCCGCTTGGCAGCATTGCGCTTAGCATTGCTGATGCTATTAGGGTCTTTTTCACTGTTAGGATCTCCTAGCGAGGGGTCGGGGTCATTGGCCGTGACCATGTTGTTTTCGCGGTTGTAATCCACCTCACGCTTACGCTGGCGTTTTACTTCTGCAGGATTACGGCCACGGGCGCGAGTCCAATCGGCCTCGGTTGCGACGTTGGCAGCGATCATCATTTCCCAGCCTTCGGCCTCTTTGCGTGGGTCTATCCATGGCATGGTGGGCCCGTAGTACACGGCATCAAATAAGGTGCGCATGTCGAGATCAGGCGGTAGCACTAATGGGTCCTGCTTGTTGTGCATTTCCATTTTGAGAAAATTGCGGAACACAGGCCGCGACCAGCCAGCACAAAACCACTGCTGCATAATTCGGTTGGATTCGTCTTGCTCAACTAGCTCTTGGCGCTGGCTTGAATAACTGCCGTTGTAGTCACGGGCAATGCTGGAATAGCTGCCACGGGTACCGGCTGCGGCGGCTTTTAATTGGCCGTTACGAAAATCAACTAAGTGCACATTAGGCCGATTGGATTCAATCATGCCAACATCTTCACCGGGCTTGAGATCATCGAAGGTCATGCCAGGTGCAATGGGGATTTCGCGGCTTGACGATTCACCACTTGAGTCAGGAACAAACATGGCGGCATCGCCGCGCTTGATGTAAAACGCCAGCGCGGCCGCAATCCGAGCGGCTACTCGCTCAGATTCTTCATAGTCTTTGATATCGCCAAGGCGGGTTAAAATGCCGTGGAATAACGAAGCGCCACGCAGCTGGTGCAAGCGTTTAAATAAGCCTAAGTGCATCATGCTCGATGCGGGTATCACTTTGGTTTTGTAGCGAAAGCCGACTTGATCCGCAGGGTGATCGAGCAATACGTGATAGTTAACCACTTGACCCCAGCCGTTAACCTCAAGCCCTTGCCGTACCCGCTTTGCTGGTTCGTTTAACTCGTAGGGGATAAAGTCGGCCTCTAACGCTTCAATACTGTATTGAGTGCCTTGCTCGTTGGGGTGGCCGAACTTAGCCACTTTACCCATCACATGCTGGCCGAACACATCACCATCACGCAGGGCGCTACGTAACACTAAACGCTCTAATTCAGGGCGACTAAAGCGGCCCGTAACGTCACACTTAAGCGACCAAGCACCGAAACGGCGTTGAATATCGTTAGCTAAGTCATCAAGGATTTCACCGCTAATACTGCGCGGCTGCGGTTCAACCACAATCCCTTGGGCACCGATCACCCGTTCTTCCATCCGGTCGAGAATGCCGATACTGAGATCATGATTTTCGTCTAACCAGCGCGCTTGCTCACGCAGGCTTTTACCTGCTGCAAATACCGCTTGGTTAGCGCCGCGACTTTCCTTTTTAGCGCGATGCGTGCGGCTTGGGCTGGCGGCTTCATACCCTTTCAGGTTGCGGTAGCTCATTGCGGCCGCTTCACGCTGTAATGCTAAACGCGGGGCAAATATCGCCAGCGCATCATTGATAATGCTCATGTGTTGCTCCGACTTATATTTTTAGAAGTGCCTTATTAATGCGGCTTGATTAGTTAAAGCTGGCTAACTTGACGCCACCCTGTGGGCGGCTAAAGGCATTTAAACGGCGCTCCCACTCAAGCCGACCTTTGCGGATTTCGCCTAGGTCCTCGGTGGTCATTGTTTTGCCGTTGATCGTGGTTTGCTTGCCTGCTAACACATCAAGCTCGGCCTGAAAGTACGCATCGATCATCTGTTGGCATTGGGTTTGGGTCATGCTGTTATCCTTGGCTTTATGGCATTGACTACAGCCAGCCGCCAGAGCTGCCACCACCGCCACCGTTTAGGTACGCAGCATTTGCATTGGCCTGTTTTGCGGCTTTGGGTTTTGGTTCTTTGGGTTGGTCGCTTGATATGGCGATCGGGGTAACTTGTGAAAGCTTGTCGAGATTGATGCCGAATTTTTCTATCGCGATATACAACGCGGCCAAGGCGTAAACGAAACAATCTAACGCCTCGTTGCGGCGCTTTTGGTTGTCCCATTTATAGATGATCCGCCCGTTTTGGCGCACCGGCACCTTGCGTTCGCTGGTGAGCTGTTGCAGCTCAACGTCATCACATACCGCTTCGTTTAACGGGAAGTGAATTGCACCAGGCTTACGCACATCAACATCAGGGGCAATTCGCAACATCGACATCAACAGCTCTTTGGCGTTGTCGGTACCGACCTCCGTTAAGTAAACTCCTTTGGCGGTTCGCTTACGGGGGAAGTTGGCGATCGGCTTGCCGTAAACGTTGGCACCTTTAATGGGTATCACCCGCATCAGCCCAAGTTTTTTACTCATACTGTAGACTTCATCGGTGTAGTTACCGCCTGAGTCCCAACATGTTGTCCCGATATTAAGTATTACCCCATCGGCACGGCTATAGCTTTTAGCGATACGCTCAGCCACTTTGTCTGTTAATACTTGGCTTGCTGGTTCGCCGTATAAAATAAAGCGGTCGATTAATGCCGCCTCTTTACCCGCGCCCCAGCCCCAAATGCGGCCTTCGTAACGGTCGTCTTGGGTATCTATACCTGCCGTTAAATACACCACCCAGTTAGGCACTTTGCCACTGGGGTACATTTCGCGGCGCTTTGCTAAATCTTCCCACTCTAAGCGCTCGCCGTTGTCGTTATCCCACGGTTGGCCTAGCTTAGTGTTGACGAAAGTCTGCAGCTTTTCTTTATCGCCTTTGGCTTTAAAGAACTCAGTAACCAGTTTTGCCCAGCTGTTGAGCGAGTTATAGGCCGACCAGATATGAATCGAGATATTGGGCGGCGTGGTGATGTCGTTTCCGTCGGCATCATAAAAGTCTAAAAAGTCTTTAGTGCGGATGCCGGTGTTTTCGCATATCCAAATCGCACTTGGGTGCAGCTCCATATCATCGAGCTGATTGTTTTCGATACAGCAACCACAGTGCTCACACAGATAATAGGCTGTGCTTGGATCGTGCTCACCCTTGGCATTTTTATGCCACTTAATCCCAAAGGCTTCTTCGGGGCCGCCCCACTTTAAATCCTGCAGTTCGTCGCAGTGTGGGCAAGGTAAGTTGAACCTAAAATAGTGCGGTGATTCGCTGCAGGCTTTTTCAATCTGGCAGGTACCGAGCACTTTAGGCGTTGAACCGCGGATCGACTTAGGAAACATCGACAGTTCGATACGAGTATCACCAAGCGATGTGGCGTTACCTTCGTGCTCGATGGATTCATCAAAACCCGCTAGCTCATCGTAGATCACATCATCGGTGGAGATTTCGCGATAGTTAGCTGCAGCGGTACCACCGCGCACCATCAGCGTTTTGCCGTTGGTGAAAATCTTATCTTCTAGCGTGCTGTCTTTATGCTTGCGCCCCATCCAAGGCGCAAGCGATCGCCACACAGGGATATCACGAATCGCCGTTTCAACGTGCTTTTTCATGAAGGTTTTGGCTTGACCATCACGAGGCTGATAGATCAACACGTTGCGCTTTTTGTGTTCAATCTTGTAAGCAGCGTTAGCCATCAGCATTTTGGTGTAACCGACACGCGCTGACTTCATTAAGTTAAGCGTGCTGATTTGGTCATTACCCATGGCATTAAGAATGCCAATTTGAAACGGTAAACTTTCCCACTTACCCTCGGTGTAAGAGGACTCCGACGACATGTAAAAGTGCTCGTCGGCATATTCAGAACAGGTGAGCATCGGTGGGCGATAGAACGAACGCAGCCCAGCAGCAACGGCAGCTTTCAGATTTTTAATCTGCGCGGCCGATATACTCATCTAATAAACCCTCAATGCCCTCCGCAAGATCGGCGGCGGTGTTTTGGCTTTTAATCACCTCCGCTTTGATAGCGTCGATTGTGCGTTCTGGAATGTCGGGGAATTTGCGTTTTACCCGTATGTGTATTTGATCGAGCACTGGGGCAATTTGCGCAGCAATGCGATTTAGCACAAAGGTAGCAAAATTAACTTCGACCACTTCTTTGAGGTCTTTTTCGTTTTTAATCTCCTGCCCAACTGCTTGGGCTCGGATTAAGCGCCAGCGTTCGTAGTCCATATCTGGCTTATCGGGATCATCTTCATCGGGTTTAGTGATGGTTTTTTTACGCTCGTTGGCAAGTCTGTTACCCACCACATCGGCCATTTTGTATAAACACACGCGACCGAGCTTGCTGTGCACTGGCACGTCCCACTTATCAAACGCTTGGGTGCTGATCTCAAGGCTTTTGCATAGGTCGGTTTTACTCAGTAGAACAGGCTCGGGTGGTGATGGTTGAATGCGTGCCATGGTGTTCATCTACCTGTTTTAACAGTGCTGCTTTCAGCTGCATCTCCGCTCGGTGTAACTCTTGGGCGCGTAGTTCGTCCTTATCTGTTTGACGTTGCTCACGGCGGCGGCGAAATTCTTGATAAGCAATGTTGGCCAAAAAAGTGAGGAAGGCGAGTAATACGCCAATTAACATCGCCACTTTATCCATAGTAAAGGCACCTCCCAATGTGCTCATTAGTGACGATATATAGGCACTCAACGTAAACCCTTTTTGGGTGGCAACATCATTAATGTATGGATTGTTCATGCTGTTTTTCCGTTCGCCATGTTTCGATGTTATGCAAATCGGTATCGCATTTGGTGATCACGGCTAAAAGTTGAATGATGCAATCGGGCAGATCGGCATTAGCGTCTGAGCTACATTCGGCTGGCAGGCACTGGCTCATTAATGATTGCGGCGGTAACACATATTGGGTCTGCTTGGTGACTACGGTGCGCGCAATAGGCGGCGTGTTTGAGCAGCCGCTTAACATCATCAGGCACAGCAGTATTAGCCCAACTTCGGGTTTGTTCATTGGCTGAGGTCCTTAGTTTTTTAATGGCGGCTCGCTGATCGGCAAGCTGGCGATCAATCTCGGCCTTGGCTTTAGCGGCTTTTTCATTGAGCGCTAAGGCAAAGGCGTAATCCTTATCTAGCCTGTCACGTTCAATTACCTGCGCTTGCAGTTCATCGGTAACAACCGTGAGATCATCTTGCAGCATGCGCTGGTTAACGGCGGCCGTTTCAAGCTGCGAGTTTTTTAACGCGAGGTCAGCTTTAACGGCGGTGAGGCTTAAGCCAAGTAGCGTTATCACGATGATGAGCGCAGCAATGAAATACAGGTGCAGCGTGCCAGTAGCATTAATGATTTTATTCCACATATAAATCCTTTAAGCAGATTGATTGCTCTTTTGCGCGGCGTTCGACTAAGCCAGGTAACTTGATATCACGCGCATAGACAAACCCATTACAGCCCTTTTTTCCGCAGGCTTCGGTGAGTTGGTGACAAGCGGCCACCCGTTCGCCGCGCAGTAACAGCTTGCGCAAGGTGGAGGTTTGAAAGTTACCCGCGCCAAAGTTATAAATCAGACTGAGATAAGCAGCGTGTTCACCTTCGGTAAGTTGCACCGGATACGTTAGCCGCCGCAGCTGCCGATCGGCTTTACCTAAATCCTTGGCGAACATTTCAATGCATTGCTGCTCGCTAAAAAACTGGTTTAGCTCAAGCTCGGGGTCAGTGTGGCCAAAGCAAGCAGTGATAACTTCCACCGGATCAAGATAGGTGTGCAGAACGGGCTCGCCGTTCGGCGCTTCAGCGGGGGCAATCAAATTAGCCCCCGCCAGTGCGACAGCAGAAGAAAGCCCCAGTGCCATGAGCTTTTGCTTTAATGACATAGGTCAGTCTCCTTTAAAATGAGGTTAGCCTTAGCGCGGCCAACGGTTAGATCAACGGTGAGGTAGCCGCCTCTAACAGCTGATGTTTTTAGTGTCTTTCAACGTCCGTAGCGGCAATGTCGAACACCACGGCAACACATACCCACCACGACCACCATTGCAGCGACCGCTTTTTTTCAGCGGGGGTTAGCTAACGAACAGCTATTTGGATGTTTGCGAACAAGAAATGGCGACAAATAAAAAGGGCCCCTAAAAGGAGCCCTTGGCAGAGAAATAACGTGCGACTGAATAAACATAACCTTAGCAAGCGTATACAAATGTACTCGATTTTAAGGGGCTTGAAAGCGCCAAAAGTGTCGCTAAAAGCGACAAAAGTGTCGTTTCGGAATTTGTAAATATGTGATACGTGAAAACTTAATCACAGAGGATTTATCGTTTTACTTATCACTTAAGTGATTTGAGTGATAAAAGCATTTAGCTGAATTTACATTTTACTTATCACTTAACTGATTTAGCTATTTTCAGCGGTAGGCAACACGAACCATGAGAACCATATTCCCAACGCCAAGAAAATGGTCATCACGTAAAAAATTCAGATAAGGGGAAACAGGATGATCGAAGGATCAAAAAACGATCTGACAAAGTTGTTATATTCGGCGGCAAAAATGACCATCAAACATCACTAGGCACACACTTAATAAAATTAAGATAAATCAAAATGATAGGTTAACATTTTGTTACTTGAATTTCTTTAGATTTTAGGGGGCTCATAAAACAACAACCAACCTCCCCAAAATTCTCATATGTAGTGAAGCATTGCGCGTCACCGCCCCCGCAGTGAAGGCAGCCAGAAGGACCCGTGATGATAACAGGTCGCATCTAGCCCTGATGATAACCATTCTCACTTGCTCAAGCCGCGCCTAACCTATTGACAAAGATGATATTTCACAACCAAACAACTCGTCGCGATAGTACTTGAGTTCCGCTATCGACTCCCGAATATCGGCTAAGGCTTCATGCTGATACTGCTTAGCCTTAATCGCATTACGCTCAACCTCAGGCGCCCAAGCTCTAGCTGCGAGCCCTAGTGCTGATATGTCTAGCTGCCTGTAATGCATGTACTCATGAAGCTCAGGCATTTGGCACATGATAAACGAACGATCAAACATGATTGAGTTACCCGCAAACACCACACCAGTCTTAGCTTTACGGTCATGCTTAGGTATTCCCAGTGCTTTCAGGTGTTCGAGTACCATCTGCTCAGCCTGTGCTAACGATACTGATGAGGCACGAACAGCAGCTAACAACCCACTCTTGGTATGCACATCTATCGCCCACTCATGTGACCTTGCAATGTGTTCATCGTCTTGATGCACAACAATGTGCAGCGCTTCACCCACTTGGTTTAACTCACTATCAGTCACGATAAAGGCCAGCTCAAAGATAGGGTAATACTCCATACCCAGCATCCCATTGTCTAAGCGGCCGTTCAGCCCACCCGTTTCTAAATCACCAAACAAAAAGAATTGCTCCATCACCCACCTCACTTTGCTAATTGAATCTCTGCTCTTCTCAACCAATACACATACGACTTCTTGCTATCGAACCCCATCAATGCCCACTGGCCTTTGCACACGTAACAGGTGCGAATCGCCCGAATACAGTTTGGCGATAACCGCTCAATCATCCTATCGAACTGGACCACCTGCTTAGGAACGCTCAACTCCCTAACCAACGCACATCCATAAACTTGCACCTCACCTAACTTATCGCAAGCACTGCGATTAGTGAAACCTTTACCGAGTTCTTGGAACGCCCAATAACGCCCCCAGGCATTGAGCCCAGCACGAAGGGCTTTCATGTTAATAACCTGCTCTTGCGCATCACATACTCGCATTAGCCACCTCCGTGATCTGGTCTATCGATAAATGAAATACATCATCCACAATTGAGCGAAGGTGGTTATAAGGCACGTTACTCTTGCCATTCTCCCAACGCTGATACGTTCGGCGGCTTATCCCGTAAAACGCCGCCACTTCGTCCTGAGAAAGCCCCTTGATCGCCCTGCCTGTTTTTAGAATTTTTGCAGCTGGATGACTCATAAAACCACCTTAATTTGTGCCATTGCATACTCTTGTAAGGCTGATGCAACGATCATCACAGCCACCCACTCGCACCAAGGGTTTGAGCACTCCCAACATTCTCAGACGATCTAGGGATTATCTCGGGCGCAACCTCACTAAAACCGAGCGAAATTAAATGCGCGTGATACGCATCAAGCGCACTCAACATGCCCTTATCCAAAGTCGAATGAACATAGGTACGCAAAAGCACAGGCAAGGCATGATTAAGCAACCGCTCACCCACCATAGTATCCACACCCATGTCTTGGATAATCGTCCGGCAAAGCTTGCGCAAATCATGCGAGGTAAACTCCTTAAACCGAATCGTCTCACTCCAATAATGCGCAGTACGCTGGCTAATAGCGCCAACATCACCCGCAAACAAAAACGCCCGCTTACCCACATTTTTAAGCTGCCACTGCAAATAATGCTGAATCAACGCCTTAGCCGTAGGGGTTAACGGTAGCCGGTGCTCTTGGCGGTTCTTCGCATTCGCCGCAGGAATAAACCAAAACTCACCCGCAAAATGCTCCCATCGTGCCAAACGGGTTTCACCAATGCGCGTGCCAAACATCAGCATCAACATAAACAACATCGCCACCGGCATAAATGCATCACGCAACGCCACAAACAACGGGCCTAAGTCCGACTCCATCAAGCGCGTATCAGGCTTAGGTGATAAGGTTAAACTCATCGTCACTCGATACCCCATCAGAGGATTAAGCAATAACAACCTAAAATCCGCCGCCAAACTCAACGCCCGCTTAAGCACATTCACACTCAAACGAATATAATGCGGCGCATAACCCTCATTCAGCATCAGCTTCACCAACGCACTATCCACCACCAAAAACGACAACTCAGCCAAGGCCACATCCCCCAACTTAGGCAACAACTGCTTACGCATAATCGACCTACAGTTATCGCGCCAGCTCGGGCTTAACGTCGTATTACCATCCAAATAATCCCCATACCACAACAGCAAATCAGTCACAGTCGCAAACTCACCGCGCAACACATCCGCGCCCGCACTACGCTTAGCCAGCATCACAGGTAAATCCGCTAAAAACGTCTTAATACACATGCTCGGCCACACGCCTTGCTTCTTCCAAACCGTCTTATCCCCCTCATTGATCACCAAATGCACACTCGCCTTCGTCCTATCCGCCGTCGCCCGTAAACGCAGCTCAGGAAACTGCGGGTCTCTAAAATCCCGCGTCAAACCGCCACGTAACCAACGGCGCAGCGCAGCATCGTTCAACTTACCTACCTCAACCCCGCTAGCAGCCATCGTTTGCCCCCTTAAGCCCTAGGTTTGCCCGTAAATTGGCAATAATCGATTTCGCCTTTGCCGCCTCAGTCGGCCGCGTCACCGTTTCAGGTAATGCCTTTGGCAACTCAACATCGGTCAACTCGCCACGGCTAAAGCGCCGACATAACACTTTGTAATTGCGCTCAAAGGTCATCAACACATCCTTTTCGAGCCCAGTCGCAAACATCCAACTGCCCGTTTCACGCACTGCTAGGCGCACCACATCATGGCTCCACGAATGCTTGTCAGGGTGATGGTAATGGCGCGCAGCCTCCTTAAACGCGGCTTCCAGCTTAGGCAGCCCCAAATCACAGGCAGTGGGTTGGCACCAAAGCGCAAACTGGCGCGGTGTCGGCCAAAACTGCCTATCGCCCTGCTCGCGTCTAGCGCGATTCAGCCCCGCTTGCACTTGCTCGCGGCTCGCAATTCCCTGCGCAGCCAAAGTTTTAAGCCACTCGCCTTTGTGGGTCGCTTCGTCCTCAGGCCGTGGCGCACTCACAGGGAACAACACCCGCAACTTGCTAAACACGCTGTCCACAATCGCCATATCCATTGCCGTCGGCTCAGGTTGCGTCACCCGCGCGCCCTGCCCAACCAGCGGCTGGCGGATTAAGGTCTGCAGTGATTTCATGCTCGTATTTTGCTTGGCAGTCATATCAAAGGATCCTCAGGGTCATACACCGCATGGCGCCAATCCACTTGCCCAACGGCGGCGGCCATCGGTCTTGGCAACGGTGTTAGCCAATGGCGTTCGCGGATAAATTTGGTAATGCCGAGCACAAACTGGCCGTTCGCACTAAAGCCCCAACTCGCATCCAACGCCGCAGCCTCCTTCAACCACGTCACCGCCAACACGCAATCGGCATCGGTCAGCTTTTCGGCCTTCCACGCTTTCCACGCAGCCGAATCCGACCCGCCTTTGCGATGGGCGGGATAGGCTTTAAAAAACGCATTGAAAACCGACTTAGCACTCGTTGCTGGACAACTATCTTTTAAAGATTCATTGATAGGTTCAAAAGAGTGATAGATTCCGGTGCTATCTGGTGGCACAGGGGGTGTGCTATCTGGTGGCATACCTATGCTATCTGGTGGCACCCCTTCGGTGCTATCTGCTAGCACAGGGGGTGCTACCTCGTAGCAGATTGAAATCGTGTAAATATTGGTTAAATTTCCCTTAGGTCCCTTACGATTTTTAATCGACACAAAACCCATATCAACCAAGGCCGCAATATGCTTTCTCACAGTGCTATGACCAATCTCGCACTGATCTGCAATATGCTGATGGCTCGGCCAACACTCACCATTATCGTTTGCGTTGTCGGCCAGCTTAATCAACACCAGCTTA
>NZ_VXCT01000027.1:0-68445 GCF_052850535.1 Shewanella sp. 1180_01 | reverse complement strand
GTATTCCAAGCGGGCAACGGCACCCCAAGTGTTGGCGCGCTCGGCAGCTTAACCATTGATGCGACGGGCAACTGGACTTACAACGTTAATAACGCCGACGTGCAATACCTGGCCGAAGGCGAAACCAAGGTCGAAACCTTTGTGATACTCAGTGCCGATGGCACTGAGCACACGGTCACCATCACCATTACTGGCACCAACGACGTGCCTGTGATTGGCACCACGACCAGTGCCATAGTTTCGGAAGAAGGTTTAACTCCTTTAGGTTTACCTGACACAACAGGAAATACAGATACAACCAACAGCCCAACGGCGACAGGTACGATTAATATCCAAGATGTTGATAGTGATTCTTTAACTGTGTCACTGTCTGGACCTACAGGATTATTATCTGGTGGCCAAGCAATTCAATGGAGTTGGGATCCTGTCACGCAAACTTTAACGGGTTATATTGGTACTGCAGGTGAGGCTTCATATACCGAAATTATGACTGCAACACTGACGCCACCGGTTACTGGTAGTTCAGGAAATTGGACCTATGATGTCACGCTTAAAGGTCCTGTCGATCATCCAGATACTGAGACAGAAGACACCTTGTCAGTCAATATTGGCATCAATGTTAATGATGGCCATGGTGGTACATCAACTGGAAGTTTCAATGTCACCATTGAAGATGATGCTCCAGTCATATCACCAATTGCAGCCGTGCAAACCACAACGACAAGTATTCCTGATTCATTGGTGGGTTCATTCTCACTCACTGGTTACAGCGGCAACAATAATTCATTAGATTTCAATGGATTTACAATCAGTGCAAGAGGATTCACTTCGTCAACTAACTCAAATTTAATTGATGCCGCAATCTTTGGTAGCGGTAGTGGGATAGGTGTTAGTAGCGCTGGTGCTCCTTATCATAATCTCGCGAACGAAGTCGATTTCCGTAAATTTGCAGATGGAAGTTCTGCATCTGAAGAAATCATCATTACTCTCGATCCTGGAACTATTGCCTACGGCGTAAATATCCAGTTTTCCCACATGTTTGGTGGCGAACTAGAAGTCGGTGTCGTCGAGTTTTGGCGAGATGGCCAACTTATCGCAACTCAAACATTTAGCTCAGATGCCAGCAGTGGCGACTATGCCGCCAACTTCCAAGCCTTACAAGGCGGTTTTGACACTATGGTCATCAAAGCCCTTGATAATGGCCAGGGCCCAAGTAGCGGTGATAATAGTGACTTCACTGTTACCGCAATTGAGTTTTTAGGCACAACGACTCCACCAGCAATCGCCTTTGCTTCAGGAACAGTTAGCCCTGATTGGGGCGCAGATGGTAAAGGTTCGCTCACCTTACAAGGTAGTGATGAAACCAATTTATTCACGGCAACAGGCAGTGCAATTACTATAACCCAAACGGCAAATACACTGATTGGGGTCGATGCAGCTGGTCACTTGGTATTCAAACTTGAGTTCACCCCAGGTACAGGTCAATGGGACTTCCATCAATATCAAGAGATGTTACAACCTAGTGATGGTGATATTGATTTCAAAGTAAGAGCCACTGATGGAGATGGCGATCATACAGATGGTACTTTCTCTGTTATCCCACAAGTTTATGTTGATACAACACCACCTTCGGCACCTGAAGTACGCATCATCGATGATGTAAATGATGACGCGTATTTGACGAGTACAGAGATAGGTAATAATGGCGTTCAAATACAGGTCAAAATTAATGCTAGTGACTTTAATACTGGCGGCAGTGTACATCTAGAAATCGATAATGCAGGTAATAGCAGTACAGTAGACCTCATTCTTGACAATGGCGTACTGAAATTTAGTAATGGTGCTCTAGCAACAGGTTACACCTATACAAATGGTGTTATTACTTGGACAGAGCCTACTCCGACTGCAGGTCAGGCAATCTCAGTCACCGCCACTCAAACTGATAGTGCGAATAATGAATCAGCTGAAGGCACGGATAATGCTACCGTTATTGATGCGACTGACGATCGTTATACCATCGACGAAGATCATCAGCTAACGGGTAATGTTCTTACCAATGATCAACTCGGCAATCTGAGCATCACTAGCTTCAGAGTCATGTATAACGGTATGCAAACCAGTTTTAACGCCGGACAAACCGTTACCTTGGCCGTGGGTAGCTTATTAATACAAGCTAATGGTGAATTCCAGTTTATTCCAAATGATAACTGGGCAGGCGAAATGCCAAGTGTAACCTACACAACAAATACTGGTTCCACAGCAGCACTTGATATCACTGTCTTACCTATAGCAGATAAGCCTGTAGTTAACGTTATTCTGACTGATAATGGCATACCGCTATACAGTAACTTTAAGACTTCAGGTATCACTACCGAACAATTCCGTACGGGCGATTTTACTACCGCACCATTTAATACTGGTACGCGTACTATTGATAATACTTCCGGACAAGATCAGTTGCTCGGTACTGGAGGGAACGATCATCTTGTCAGCGCAAATGGCGGCGGTGATCTACTCTACGGTATGGATGGTGATGACATACTCGTCGGCAGTGATGCCGTTCAAGGTGACTCTCTCTATGGCGGAACAGGAAATGATGTTCTTGTTGCTGGTCTAGGTAATGACGGGCTCTACGGTGGTGCAGGAACTGATATCGCCGTACTTCTTGGCAACCGAGCCGACTACATAATAGAGAAAGGCACAGGCTACTCTAGCAATGATCGTTGGTTCAACTTCTTTGTAACTGAAAATGGTATCGGTGTTACTAAGGCCCTGCATGATGTTGAGTATGTGCAATTCAAGGATGGCATATACGCGATCAATCAAATCACAGGTGAACTCACATTAGAACAGCCTACAGCTGTAGACTATCCAATCGAAATTAATGTGTCACTTGCGGATCGAGACGGTAGCGAAAGCATCGATAGCATTCAGCTCAGTGGTTTACCCGAAGGCACCTTACTCTACAGCAGTAACGGTACATTGATGGGGACTGCAGATGCAGACGGTAATATTCTTCTAAATCATGGCAGCGTATGGAACAGTGCATCCTTAGATGTCAATCTGACAGGATTAACATTAAGGGTTCCTGGTGAATATGCAGGTCAAGTCAACCTCGTTGTCGAAGCAGTATCAAGAGAGTCAGGTACAGACCTGACCAATACTGCAACAGATGCAGATAGCGTCATTCTTAGCTACTTCAGTGGTCATGAAGGAGAGCCTGGCGATCAAAATCTTAACTTTGGTAATGAGCACAACATTGTGGTCGGCGATTTAGACGGTAGCGTTATTTTGCCAGGTCAAAACTACAATATCGCCTTTATGGTTGATAGTTCTGGCAGTATTGGAAGCACGGCGCTCAATAGCATGAAAGCGCAACTTGAACAGGTATTTACGACACTGAAAAACAGCGCTACCGCTGAAGGCAGCGGCACTGTAAATGTGTTCTTGGTTGACTTTGATGGCATTTCTAAAGGTTGGGTTTCTGTCGATATGAAAGACCCCAATGCCCTGTCGATACTGGAAGATGCATTGGACGACATGCGTTCAGGTGGAAACACCAACTACGAAGATGTATTTAAAACGACCGCCAACTGGTTCTCTGGCATCAGCGGTAACAGTGCCACAAATCTAGCTTACTTTATTACCGATGGCCAAGCTAATGAGTACAACTACAATGAGGGCCAAAACCCTGAGGTTTATAACCCACGCGGAGCAAACAACAGTATTTACCTATCCAGTATCATCCAAAACGGTTATGTATTTGGCAATACATATAGCCAGGATGGACGTACGATCATCAACCAGTACGGTGAAGTATTAAAATGGACCCAAAATAGCAATAATAGTTGGAGCTCAAGTTCAGTTGGCCTTATGCGCCCGGATGGTAATGGAGGTTTCCAATTTGCCAACTTGGGTACAAACGGCACCGGAACGAATGCGAATTCCCAGCAAGGATTTGCTTTCCTATCAACGCTAGGAGTGATTGTTCAGGCCATTGGGATAGGCCCATCACTGGATAGTGAAGATCTTAAGCCATTTGACTCTGACGGTAATGTTCTGACTAACATCAACGCTGAGGATTTAGCAGATGCGATCATTGGTACTCCAATTACCCAACTGCCAGGATCTGATACCATCAACGGTGGTAACGGCGACGATATACTCTTTGGTGATGCCATCAACTTTAACGGTATCAGTGGCCAAGGTTATGTTGCCATCAAAGATTATGTTGCTGATCAGCTAGGGGTAGCTGCAGTAACCGATGCCCAAGTACATAGATATATTACTGAGCATGCATCTGATTTTGACCAATCTGGTGCCAGCGATAAGGCAGATGTTCTTATCGGTGGACAAGGTAATGACATACTTTATGGGCAAGGTGGGAATGATCAGCTTTACGGCGGTAATGGTAATGATCTTATATTTGGTGGTGCTGGTAACGATACTATTATTGGTGGCCTAGGAAACGATAAACTAACGGGAGGGACTGGTGCTGATACTTTCGTCTGGCAGGCTGGCGAGTCAGGAACAGACCATATCACTGACTTTAATATCCATGAAGATAAATTGGATTTACGCGATCTACTTCAAGGTGAAAATACCAACACGCTAGACAGCTATTTGAATTTCAGCCTTAACAGTAGTGGCTCTACAGTGATCGATATTGATGCCAATCAAGACGGTGTCTTTGAACAACATATCATCCTTGATGGTGTTAATTTGTTCGACGAATATGGAAGCACTAACGATGCTGGTATAATTAATGGCTTACTGGGTAGTAATAATGATGGTCCGCTAATCATTGACTCTCAGCCTGTCACACCAGAACCTGCACAAGGAATCGCGCCACTGGATACTAATCCACACCATAATATTATTCCTTAAATAAAATCAGTTCAGATGGCCTATAGAAATATAGGCCATCATGACCGATACTTGCCATAACCATATAAAAATCCAAAGGATAAGTAATTAGGTGTCAGCTGCAGCTTCTGAAAAAATTGACCAATGGACCATTTCAGCCTCGCAAAGAGTCTTAGTGGATCCGCTGCTGGATTGTTTAGTGTTACTCACTGAGCATTTTGGCAACCCGTGCTCGAGCGACTCGCTTGCGGCAGGTTTACCTTTGTCAGGTGCGGTATTAACACCCGATTTATTACCTCAGGCCGCGTCGAGGGCTGGCCTAGCGGCGAAGTTATCTCGAAAAGGCTTAAACGAAGTATCACCCATATTGCTTCCCTGTATTTTGTTATTAAAAGACAAGAAAGCCTGCATATTGCGTGAACTTGATGTTGAGTCCGATAAAGCGATTATTCAATTACCCGAGACGGGTGGTGAAGAGACGCTGACCATTGAGTCGCTCGAAGCCTTATATGTAGGATATTTATTCTTAGTTAAACAAGAATACCGTGGTGACATGGGCTTTGATGTTTATCTACACGATAATAAAACCCACTGGCTAGTCCAAACCTTAAAAGATTCTGCACCCATTTATCGCGATGCATTAATCGCTTCTGTATTAGTGAATTTGTTCGCCTTAGTTTCACCTTTATTTATCATGAATGTGTATGACAAAGTCGTGCCCAATCTTGCCTTTGAATCCCTGTGGGTGTTAGCGATTGGCGCTTCTATTGCTTATCTGTTTGATCTTGTCATGCGGCAGCTCAGAAGCTACCTGATTGATGTAGCAGGTAAAAAAGTAGATATCATAGTGTCTTCTCGCCTATTCGCAAAAGCGATTGGTATCCCCTTAGAAAAACGCTCCCCCAGTATTGGCGGTATGGCAAAACAATTAGGCGAATTCGATAACATCCGTGAAATTTTAACCTCGGCGACGATCACAACCTTAGTCGATCTGCCCTTTGCGGTATTTTTCTTAATTATTATCTACATCGTTGCTGGCGATCTCGCGATTGTCCCAGTGATCGGTGGCGCCATCATTATTGGCTTTACACTTTATATCCAACCTAAACTCAAAGCCGCTATCGAAGAAGGCAATAAATTTTCAAGCTTGAAACATGGGCATTTAATCGAGAGTTTATCGGCACTAGAGTCAATCAAAGCCAATGGTGCCGAAGGGATAGTACAAAAAAGCTGGCAACAAATGATAGGCCACAGTGCCAACTGGCAATTAAGGTCAAAAAAGCTATCTAACTCAGTCTCGAACGTGGCTAACTTCACAGTGCAATTTACCGTTGTTTGTGTGGTGATTTTGGGCGTTTATCGCGTGGCCGATAATGCGATATCGATGGGCGGAATTATTGCAGCCGTTATGTTATCGAGCCGTGCTATTTCACCTATGGCGCAGCTTGCGGGCCTGATGACCAGAGCAAATCACACTGCCAGCGCACTGCGTCAGCTTAATGAAATTATGACTCAAGAAGATGAGTTTGAAAATAAAGGGCATTTGGTTAGCAAACAAAGGCTGATAGGCAAAATCAATGCTGATCATGTCGGTTTTGGTTACCCAGGTTCAGAAAAACCTGTACTTCATCCTATGTCATTGACGATTAATCCCGGCGAGCGTATTGCGATTATTGGCCGCAATGGTTCAGGTAAAAGTACCCTTGCCAAGCTACTGGTTGGACTATTTCAACCTACAGCAGGAAGCTTGCGCTATGACGGTTTAGACTCGGCACAAATCCATCCGAGTGATTTACGCCGTAACTTTGGTTATTTACCCCAAGATGTCACCCTGTTCCACGGTTCGATTCGGGACAATATTTTATTTGGTACCCGCCAAGTCACTGAGCACCAATTAATCCGTGCCGTACAGCTTTCTGGAGTGAGTCAATTTACCAACCTAGAAGCTGAGGGGTTAGATCAGCAGGTCGGTGAAGGTGGTATGTCACTCAGTCGCGGACAAAGGCAAACCGTTGCCCTTGCGCGTGCCACACTCAATGATCCACCAGTGCTACTAATGGATGAGCCCACCGCCAGCTTGGATGCGCGCGCAGAACAACAATTTATTCGCTCAATGCAGAATGTCAGCAAAGACAGAACCTTGATTCTTATTACCCATAAGATGCATCTACTGCAGCTTGTTGACCGTATTATCGTACTCGAACGCGGCCATGTGGTCGCCGATGGTCCCAAGGCAGAAGTGTTAGAAAAACTCAATTTTGGCCTCGTGAATGGAGAAGCTAAAAGATGAGTAAAAATTTAACCGCAAATGACTTAGACATGGTTGATGATGTCTACGGCGCCATGATGACGGACGCTCCCAGCGGACACAGGTTAATCATATGGGCACTTGCAGCTATGGTTGTGTGTTTTTTACTGTGGGCAGGTTTTGCTAAATTAGACAAGGTCACCACTGGGACGGGGAAAGTCATCCCCTCATCACAAGTCCAAGTCATCCAGAGTTTAGATGGCGGCATAATGCAAGAACTCTACGTTCAGGAAGGCGAAATGGTGATTAAAGGGCAACCTTTAGTACGTATTGATGATACTCGCTTCCGCTCCGACTATGCTCAACAAGAGCAAGAAGTTTTTGGCTTAAAAACCAATGCTATTCGTATGCGCGCCGAACTCGACAGTATCCTCATATCAGACATGACTTCTGACTGGCGCGAGCAAGTACTCATTACTAAAAAGGCATTGGTATTCCCGGAGAATATTATTACTGCGGAACCAGCCTTAGTTAAAAGACAACAAGAGGAATACAACGGACGCTTAGATAACTTAAGTAACCAGCTTGAGATCTTGGTACGTCAAATTCAACAAAGACAACAAGAAATTGATGATCTCGCGTCCAAAACAACGACATTAACCACCAGTATGCAGCTGATCTCCCGTGAGCTTGAACTCACTCGGCCTTTAGCTAAAAAAGGTATCGTTCCTGAAGTTGAATTACTCAAACTCGAACGCACGGTGAACGATTTGCAAGGCGAATTGAATTCAATGCGCTTACTGCGCCCTAAAGTCAAAGCGGCGATGGATGAAGCCATCTTAAAACGCCGTGAAGCCGTATTCGTCTATGCCGCCGATCTACGCGCACAGCTCAATGAAACCCAAACCCGCCTTTCTCGCATGAATGAAGCACAGGTGGGCGCACAAGATAAAGTCAGCAAAGCAATTATCACCTCACCAGTCAATGGCACCATTAAAACCACTCACATCAATACACTCGGCGGCGTTGTGCAACCTGGAGTCGATATTATCGAGATAGTGCCATCGGAAGATCAGTTACTGATTGAAACCAAAATCTTGCCTAAAGATATCGCCTTCTTACACCCAGGATTACCCGCAGTGGTAAAGATTACCGCCTATGACTTTACTCGCTATGGCGGCCTTAAAGGGACAGTTGAACATATCAGTGCCGACACATCCCAAGATGAAGAAGGCAATAGCTATTATCTCATCCGAGTCAGAACCGCAGAATCCAGTTTAACCAAAAACGATGGCACACAGATGCCAATTATCCCGGGAATGTTAACTTCGGTTGACGTTATCACGGGGCAAAGATCCATACTTGAGTACATTTTAAATCCAATTTTAAGGGCTAAGGACACAGCGCTAAGAGAGCACTAAGCCTTTTTTTTATAAACCGGGAGGTTGATCATGAAGACTTCAGCAAGACGACAATTTCAATGTTCAAAGATAGCCATAGTGCTGTCATTGATCCTGTTACCTTTATCGGCTCAAAGCCAGACGTTAGAACAAGCCGTTGCACATACGCTTGATACAAACCCTGATTTACGGGTTGCCTTTAACCGCTTTAAAGCGCGTGAAGAACAAGTTAATCAAGCAATCGCAGGCTATATGCCGACGATTGATGTCACTGGTGGCTACGGTTACGAACAGACAGACAGTGTGTCGACCCGTAGACGACCTAACGTCGGTGAAGTTGATAGCAAAGGAGTGGCAGAATTAAACCGCGGAGAGTTTGGTGTTAGCTTAAAGCAAATGCTTTTCGATGGTTTCTATACTAGCAGTGAAGTTGATCGTTATAGCTTTGAAGCCAGTGCAGACCAATGGGCACTGCTTGCTGCAGCTGAAGATATGGCACTCGATGTCAGTAAGGTCTACCTCAACTATTTACGCACCGATCAGGTGTTGAAATTAGCCGAGAAGAACCTTAACAGCCATAAAGATATTTATGACCAGATCAAACAACGTACTGATTCAGGTTTAGGTTCAATCGCGGATCTCTCCCAAATCACGGGACGCTTAGCGCGGGCCAATGCCAATGTGATTTCTGCTCGTAACAATTTACTTGATGCAAAAGCACAATACATCAGAGTAGTTGAGTCAGACCCCGTTGATTTGATTCAACCTGTTCCAGATGCCGATATGTTACCTAAAGATCTCAGCTCAGGCTTATCTGATGCACAAGAGAACCACCCAATTCTTAAATCTGCAACAAATGATATTCGCGCCGCAGAGAATGAACGTTCATCAGTTCAAGCTAATTACTATCCTCAGGTTTCCTTAGAACTGAATGGTAACTGGAATAATGATATCGGTGGTGAAGATGGTGTCTCAGGTTTAGGTGCTTTACGCAGTGATGTGGGCGGTTATAATAATGACCTCGTCGCTATGGTTCGGGTGAGATATAACTTATTTTCTGGCGGTAAAGATCTTGCCCGCGAGAAAGAAACGGCCTACAAACTTGGTGAAGCCAAAGAAATCCGTCAACGGGCGCAGCGTGAAGTCGTTGAAGGCGTCAACCTGGCTTGGAACGCTTTTGAAATGCTAGCGCCGCAAAAACAATACATTCGAGATCATGTTGTGGCCGCAAAGGATACCCAAACAGCCTATGCGCAACAGTTCAACTTAGGCCAACGCAGCCTACTCGACTTATTGGATACTGAGAATGAGCTCTTTGAGGCACGTAAAGACTACTTACAGGCCGAATATGATGAAATCATTGCTAAGTATCGCGTGCTCAACTCCACCGGACGCTTATTAGACTCTCTCAAAGTCACAAGACCCGATGCATGGCGTGGAGAACGTAACTATGAAGGGGGAGCTAACTAATGAAAACAATCACATTTTTTCTCGGTGTCACTCTTTTAGCTGGTTGTTCAATGCGCGATACAGTTAATATTGACGAAATGACCACAACTCAAGCCTATGATCTATCAGATAAAGATGGAGATGGTGTTATTGAGGCCCGTGAACGCTGTAATGATACCGCACAAGGTGCCGGCACTGACAACTATGGCTGTGGCAAAATCAAAGCGATTAACGAGCGTAAAGAGTTAAGCATTTTATTCCCAAATGACTCTGCTTATATTGCACCAGAGTACTATCCTCAAATTGAGGAAGTCGCTGTATTTTTACAACAATACCCAACGACTAAAGTGACAATTGAAGGGCACACTAGCCGCACGGGAACCGATGAGCGCAACTTAGTATTGTCCCAAGAACGTGCCGATGCAGTGACAGCAGTGCTAGCAGAAAGATTTGGTATCGATAGAAACCGGCTCACAGCTAAAGGCTATGGTTCTAGTAATCCAGTGGTTTTAGAACGTACTCCAGAGGCTGAAATTCGTAACCGCCGTGTCGTGGCTGAAGTGACCGGTGATGATACGGCCACAGACATGAAATGGACGATTTACTCGGTCGATGACAACACAAAATAAAGGACTCACACATTAGGTTATGAACGGCAGACTTGGTTATAAACATTCATTATTGCGAGTCTGCCGCTTTAGCCTCATAGCGTCAGCCTTAGGCATATGCTGCCTATATGCTGCCCCCACACAAAACCTTGATGAAGGGAAGATCACTTCAACCCTTGAAAAACATTATGGTGAGCGTGCAGGGATGCGAGCTAGGGCTTGGTTCAAAGTGTTATCGGAAGCAAGTACGCTAGATGAAAAAGAAAAGCTATTGAAAGTAAATAACTTTTTTAACTTATTCCGCTTTATTGATGACAGTAAATTATGGGGTGAGTCAAATTATTGGGCAACGCCGATGGAGTTTATTGGCGTGAATGGTGGTGACTGCGAAGATTTTTCGATCGCTAAATACTTCACCTTGCTCCAACTTGGCGTGCAAGAGAACAAGATGCGGATCACTATGGTTAAAGCGACTACGGTAAATCAATACCACATGGTATTGGCTTACTATGAGACACCAGCATCGATCCCCTTAGTTCTCGATAATCTTGATCATGAAATAAAGCCCGCCACCAAAAGAAAAGATCTACTACCTGTTTATAGCTTTAACGGTAAACAGTTATGGCTCAATAAAGAGCAAGGTCGAGGTGTACTAGCAGGTTCGTCAACACGGCTAGAAAAATGGAACGATCTTAACCATAGATTAGGTGTTGACCGCCTTAGACAACCAAAATTAAAACTGGAGTAGCACCAAAAATGACACTGTTTAGACAGATTTATTCGCTGCTTTTTAGCCTATTTTTGCTCGTAGTTGCAAGCCTTGGCTATGTGCAATTTACTGAGACTCAAAGCTTTTTGACCAAGCAAATGGAGTCAGATCTAAACAATGCCAGCACTTCACTTGGTCTAATGCTTACTCCAGCACTTCAAGCTGGCGATACCGCAGCGGCAGAAACCTTAGTGAATGTCATCTTTGAAGGTGGCTATTATCAAAATGTAAAGCTGACATGGATGGTGGATGGTAAGCAACAAGAGTGGAATAACCCTTTAAGAATTGAAGATGTACCTCAATGGTTTATCAATTTAAATCTATTTAAAACCATCAAAAAACAAAGCACTATTACTTCTGGCTGGTTGCAACTCGCGCAACTTGAGATCACCGCTCATCCTGGGTTTGGTTACCATGAGCTGTGGCGAATCATGTCCAATACAATCATTGCCTTCTCTCTACTTTTCCTCGTCGCCATTTTTACCGCAAGAATTGGTTTAACGTGGATATTGAAACCTTTACACACTTTGTCGGAACACGCGAAAAGTATTGCGGCACGCCAATTTGGCCCAGACATGGCATTACCTAAGACCACTGAATTGAAAGACTTAGTGACCGCATTTAACAGTATGTCGGCGCAGTTAAAGCAAGTATTCCATTCCCTCGACGAAGAAGTCGGCGCGTTACGTAAGAAGAATCTTGTCGATCCTGCGTCAGGCCTGCCTAACCGCCAATATGTGGTAAGCCGTTTAAATGGTTGGTTGAGTGAACCTAGCAGCGGCGCGTTATTCCTGGCTAAACTCGACTGGCTCGAAGAAGTGCACAGCAAATATGGCTACCAAGTTCGAGATGAAACCATACGGATCTTGGCAGAAAAGTTTCAGCTGCAGTTAAACGAAATAACACCGTCTGTTATAGGCCGCATTGCCGCCTATGAATTTGCATTTTTAGTGACTGATGTTGAACACGATCAAATCAGCAAATATTTACAAACGCTTATCCGCACCATCAACCAAGAAATGTCAAAGGCAGGCTGTAAGCCTAATGAAGACTTTGCTATTGGTATTGCGGAGCGTATTGGGCAAATGAATGTGTCAGATATTTTGGCCCAAGCCGACAACGCCCTTCAAAAAGCGTTACAAGAAAATAAAACTTTCCATTGGTTTGAAACCACAGAGCAGCAACTATTCACCCGTGAACAGTGGCGGGATAACCTTAGCCATGCCATCAGTAATAAGAAGTTTAAATTTAGATGGCAGCCTATCCAGTTTTGCGATGGGGATGGTATAGCGCAGCGGGAATTATATTGCCAATTAGAGCTCGGCGATCAACTCGCCCATGCAGGGCAATTTATGCCTTATATCGAGCTCTTATCTCTCGGTGCCTTGCTCGATAAATGCTTAATTGAAACCGTCTACGAGCAAAAACTACTAGAGCGTAGCTATGAACCGCTCGCGATTAACTTAACCCACCAAAGCATTAACGATCCTCAGTTCCATGAGTGGCTCAATCACTTCTTACGTAATGCTACATTTATTGAGCGGATCTGCTTCGAAATCCCTGAGGCGGGCGTTTATAGCGATCTTAAGTCGTGTCAGCACTTATGTAACATTATTCGTGATAATGGCGCTAAGTTCGGCATTGACCACTTTGGCCGTCAGTTTGGCTCTATGTCTTATCTACAGGAATTAAGACCGAGTTATGTGAAACTCGATCAATCCTTCGCCTACTATGATGAGACACACCATAATAGTGAGCTCTGCCGCGCGCTAATCAACGTAGCGAAAGGATTAGATATTCAAGTCATAGTGACGGGTATTCAAGAAAAAGCTCAGCTAGAGCGCTTTAACGAGCTTAGAACTGATGCCTATCAGGGCTTTATCGCCCCTCCGGTGAGTCTTGATTAAGCCGAATTAAGAAGTGATATTAAAAACAAAAAGCTCCGTAAGGAGCTTTTTACTTTTCTAACGACAGAATGCCTATATCGATACCGTTGCACATCTGTATTGCCTACATAGAGTTTAAGCAAACGCATAAACAATTTCTATATGAAGCTACATTGCACAAGTGGCAAAAAGTCCCTGTGTATTGATTAAGAATGCTGAGACGTTTCTACTTATCTGTTCGATGCGTTGAATTTGGTCGATACGTTGAAAGCGCGAGGATTCGATCTCTGCTTTCTGGCAATAAGGCTTCTAATACCAATCAAGACAAGTAAATCGCAGATGCAAAAAAGCCCCAGTGAATTCATTAAGAATGCTGAGGCTTTTTTACTTATTTGGTCGGTGATAGAGGATTCGAACCTCTGACCCTCTGGTCCCAAACCAGATGCGCTACCGGGCTGCGCTAATCACCGTAAAATTTTAACTATTTGCTTAACTTACATTAAGCTCGCTAGCTATGCGAAGAATTTGGTCGGTGATAGAGGATTCGAACCTCTGACCCTCTGGTCCCAAACCAGATGCGCTACCGGGCTGCGCTAATCACCGAGAATATTAATCTTTATATCAAAGTAAACGAAATGGGGTGACTGATGGGGCTCGAACCCACGACAACCGGAATCACAATCCGGGACTCTACCAACTGAGCTACAATCACCACTGACTTTCACTTATCTTGCTAACCTAAAAGCTCACAACTCTATTCGGAATTGGTGCGCCCAAAAGGATTCGAACCTTCGGCCTCACCCTCCGGAGGGGTGCGCTCTATCCAGCTGAGCTATGGGCGCTCGCCTTGGTTAGCGCCGCATATACTAGGGTCAAATCCCCTTTGAGTCTATAGCTGTTTTGCACTTTTTTTACTGACTGCTCAAGTTTTATCACATTAGCTGACTTTTAAAGCAAAATGCAGCCAAAATATGACTTGGATGTTACAGTATTTCATGCTAATTATAGAGATTGGTAAAAACAACCCTATATTTAACTAGTGAGTATCATGTTTAAGGATGAAGATGAAACTGGCCAGCCTCGTATAAATGAAGCTGAACGCTTACGCAAAAAAATTATTCGCTTAAAACAATTAGCGCATAAGTACAAGCATGCTGAGATCATTCAAAACGCATTACTCGAAATTTCCAATATTGCGACCCATGCTTCTTCACTCGAAGAATTCTATGTCGGCGTGCATAGCCACCTAAAACAACTCATTCCCGCTGATAATTTTTTTATTTCAACCCTCGATGTCAGCACTGGCGAGCTTGCTATCCCTTTTTTCGCCGACGAGAAAGACGCGCATCCTGCAGAACTTTATCCTGAACAATCCTTATCAACATTACTACAGCAGGGATTAACGGGCTACGTTCTCAGAACGGGTAAGGCTTTGTTATGTGATGATGACAAAGTCAATGAACTGATTGCCGCAGAGGAAATTGTTAACTTAGGTTCTCCCTGCCATTTATGGCTTGGCGTGCCCATCAAACACGATGACATAGTGACCGGCGTGTTAGTCGTGCAAACCTACGACACAAATGTCAACTATGGTGAAATCGAACTCGAGTTGATGACCTTCATTTGCCACCATATCTCAGGAGTAATGGAACGGCTCAAACATCAAGAACAATTAGAACAAGCCATTCAGCAAAGAACTAGAGAACTCAGCCAAGCCTACGACAAATTAAAACTAGAAGTCTATGAAAGACGCAGAGCTGAGCGCTTACAAAAATCACTGTTCGAAATTGCTGAACTAGCCAGTTCCAGTGCCGACAACCCAGACTTTTATGCCCAATTACATAATGTCATTCGACACCTCATTCCCGCCAACAATTGCTATATCGCGCTTTTGGATGACACAGAAACTCATCTCACGTTCCCCTTTTATGTCTCGCAACTAGCCAATAAGCATCCAGGAACTCGGCCGCTACAGGATGGCTTAACCGAATATGTACTCAAACATAAGCGCCCACTACTGTTAGATCAAAATAGTATTAATGCGTTAATTGCCTCTGGCGAACTGTATTCCCAAGCGCCAGAATTAAATCATACTCAGACTATGCATCAATGGATTGGCATCCCCCTCTTTATCCATGATCAAGTACGTGGTGCCTTGACGATTTACAGTTTTAGCATGACGCAAAATTACCAAGTCAAAGACTTAGAATTACTGACATTTGTCTCGCAACACATTGGTTCTGCTATTGAGAAGAAACTGTCCGCAGAGTCCTTGCAACGCAGTTATGAAGAGCTAGAAGAAAAAGTCATCGATCGCACTAAAGCGTTAGCCGAACTTAATCAAAACCTTGAGAAAGAAATTCAACAACGCCGCAGTATGGAAGCTAAGTTAGTTCACGACGCTAAACATGATGCGCTCACAGGCTTACCTAACCGCGCTATGTTTATGGAACGCTTATCTCAAGCCATTAAGCACGTCCGTCGCCATAGCTTAGAACAGTTTGCCCTGCTCTTTATCGATCTCGACCGCTTCAAACAGATTAACGACACTATGGGGCACTTAGAAGGCGATAAATTCTTAATTGAGACTGCAAGCCGCCTCAAGTCCTGCATTCGTGATAACGACACGTTAGCGCGCCTGGGTGGCGATGAGTTCGTCATCCTGCTCGATAGTATTAACAACATCAACGACGCAAGAGACGTATCAGAAAGAGTGATTCAAAAAATATCCCAGCCCTATCGACTCGGCACGATGGAATTTAACTCTGGCGCCAGTATCGGTATCACCATCAGTGGTAAGCATAAAGTCGATACCAGTGAATCTATGTTGCGCAACGCGGATACGGCCATGTATCAAGCGAAAGCCAACGGTAAGGGCTGCTATGTTATTTTTGATGATAACGCCCAACATCAAGCTATACAGGATGTCGAGTTAGAGACTGAATTTAGGCATGCATTACACCATGCCGAAATCGAACTCAGTTATTTACCTGTCGTCGATTTTAACACTGGTCAAGTGCATGCATTAGAAAGCCGTCTGTTCTGGCAACACCCACTACGTGGACTTTTACAACAAGAACAACTCAGTGCGCTTGCCGAACAATCCCATCTTACCGTTGAACTCGATAAATATACGATCAGCGTCATAGATCGCACTTATGCTGAACTGCTCAAGCAATATGATGAATCTATTGAGTTACATGTGATGCTTTCGAGTCAACATCTCAAGCATAAGCACGTACTGCGCAGTTTGAAAAACACCCTCAAGCAGACCCAGTTAAACCTGAGCCATTTGTGGTTATTCTTTAATGAAAAAGCCCTAGTGCAAGAGACTGAAAACCATATCAATGGCTTTGAGTTATTGCAGAAACTCGGGGTGAAACTCGGTATCAGCCATTACGGTAGCGGCTATAGCGCATTAAATAGCCTATTGTTTTTGCCGATTAAAGGCTTAAAGCTCGACGCCAATCTCACTAAACAGATACACGCTGAACAGCAGCTTAAATTAATGTCCGCTTATCAAAAAACGGCATCAACCTTAGAACTGCAAACCTTTGTTGATGGCATTAATAGCCCTGAACAAAAACGGATTTTCAGTGAACTGGGTTATCAACTGGGTCAAGGGGTCGCTTTAGCCGACACTTTTACCTTAAGTGACACTCAACCACAGATCTGTACTCAGCTCGAATATGCCTAGATAAAATATAAGTAATTAATTTAAAAACATATTAAGCGAAACGCTCGTTATTTTTTAAACATATCCCTTAAGCTAGAAATATTGGCTCGCCCAGTCTGCATCCGCTCCTGCTCCGTTTGCTGTGGTTTACGATTTTCCCATACCACATCATCTTGAGGTAACTCAAGCAAGAAACGGCTCGGCTCACAACGCATGGTTTCACCAAATTGACGCCTTTCACGGCAGAGGGTAAACCACAGTTCTCGCTGGGCCCGAGTGATGCCCACGTAGGCTAAGCGACGCTCTTCATCGACATTGTCTTCATCTATGCTGGTTTGATGGGGCAAGATCCGCTCCTCCACTCCCACCATAAACACAAACGGGAACTCTAAGCCCTTAGAAGCATGCAAGGTCATCAACTGCACCTGATCGCCGCCTTCATCCTCGCTATTGCGCTCCATCATGTCTCTGAGCGTCAGTCGAGTCACAACCTCAGGCAAGGTCATTGGCTCATCTAATTCATCACCTGCGAGCATCTCAGTTACCCAACGATAAAGCTCTGAGATATTCTTCATCCGCATTTCAGCGGCTTTGGCACTCGTGCTGGTTTCGTATAGATAATCTTCATAATTGATCTTACGGATCAAATGCTTCACTGCCTCGACAGGTTCACCACGCTCTGCATGATCCCCGGTCTCGACGATGAAACGACCAAATTGATACAGGGATGACATGGCCGCCGGCGGCAAATGATGATTGAGTTCCGGCTCAAAAATCGCCGCAAACATAGAAATATGCTTCTCATTAGCGAAATTACCTAAGCGCTCTAAAGTCGATGGGCCTATGCCACGTTTAGGCAAGTTAACGATGCGCAGGAAAGCATTATCATCATCGGGATTCACCACCAGCTTTAGATAGCCCATGATGTCCTTGATTTCAGCACGGGCGAAGAATGACGTGCCACCACTCAATTTGTAAGGAATGCGGTTCGTCATCAGCGCGCGCTCGAGTAACCGCGATTGATGGTTGCCGCGATACAGAATCGCATAGTCGCCAAACTGAGTACGGCCAACAAACTTGTGTCGCACTATTTCCGCGACCACACGTTCAGCCTCTTGCTCCTCGTTGGCGGCAAATAGCACCCGCAGCGGCTCCCCATAGGCAAGCTCACTAAAGAGCGCTTTATCGTAAACATGGGGATTGTTCGCAATAAGAATGTTGGCAGCCCGCAGGATCCGTTGACTAGAACGGTAATTCTGCTCGAGTTTAATTAACTTAAGCTGCGGAAAATCCGTACCCAATAACACTAAGTTTTGTGGTTTAGCACCGCGCCATGAATAGATGGACTGATCGTCGTCACCCACTACGGTAAAGCGCGCCCGATCACCCACTAACAGCTTTACCATTTCATATTGGCTGGTATTGGTATCTTGATATTCATCCACCAGCAAGTATTGGATCTTGGTTTGCCAGCGGGTACGCACTTCTTCATGATGCCGCAACAATAAGGTTGGCATCAGGATTAAATCGTCAAAATCTAAGGCGTTATAGGCTTTCATGTGCTGGGCATAACGCTGATACAACATGGCAAATAAATGTTGCTGCTCATCTTTAGCGATTTTGCGCGCATGCTCGGGAATAATTAAGCCGCCCTTCCAGTTTGAAATCGTACTGGCGAGCGCTTTGAGTAAATCTTTATCTTCATCTAATTCGTCTTGGGTTAACTCTTTGAGCAGTGCCAAGGTATCTTGATCATCAAACAGCGAAAATCCCGGCTTTAAACCTAAGACCTTATGCTCACGCTTAATGATTTCAAGCCCTAAGGTGTGGAAGGTTGAAATCCACAGGCCTCTGGCCTCTTTGCGTCCCATGGACTGAGCGACCCGCTCTTTCATCTCACGGGCAGCCTTGTTGGTGAAGGTCACCGCCGCAATATTGCGTGCCTTATAGCCGCATTTTTCGACCAAGTAACCGATTTTATTGATAATTACGCGCGTCTTACCACTGCCCGCACCCGCCAATACTAGGCAAGGGCCTGAAACATAATGAACAGCATCGTTTTGGGCGGGATTGAGTTTCATCTTTGCGCAATATCCAAACAAGTCGACAGAAAGGGATGGGATCATAGCAGAATCGGCGGTTTTAAGGCTAACAAATCCCCGCTTGGGCTGAGCAGAACTCAACCCAATAGACATGCTTAGCCGTGATATAAGCCTCAACAACGACTCACTATAGCCATCGCGCGTTAGCTTTACTTTTGAAACCTAACGCACTGAGTTACAATCGAGCTATTCAGTGAAGAGGCGGACAAGATTATGATCAATCCAAAGAAAATCGAAGAAATGGCGAAACAGCTGAGCGAAAGTTTGCCCAGCGGTCTGAAGCAATTTGCCGGTGAATTTGAAGAGCGCAGCAAACAAGTTCTGCAAAATCAATTACTCAAGTTGGATATGGTTTCCCGTGAAGAATTTGATGTGCAGCAACATGTGCTACTGAAAACCCGCGAAAAGTTAGAAGCGCTGCAAGCTCAAGTCAATGAGCTAGAAAAAAAGCTCAACGCTGCGGGCTAACTTACGTTACGCATATTGAATAAAGCACGGTGAGCGAAAGCGCAGCTGTGCTTTTTTGTTTTTAACGCTTCGAGCAGTGCGTCTCTTGGGGAAATAATGCAGCAACTCGCCAGCTATATTCTTGCGATTCATGGATATCCAAGCTTAGTGTCGATAGTGAGCCATTCGAGTAAAAACCATAGCTATCAAGATAACGACCTCACTATTCATGAAATAGAAACGCTGTATCACTTCGATAACGGCGTGGTGATCTGCCAGCAAACCGAACAAGATCAACTCATGATTGAGGCGGCATCGGACAGTGTTTGCGAAGACTATTGGATAAACTATCGGGTAATAGCATCGAGCGGAATCGTTATTTCACCGCAGCAGAAATCCTTCAGTAACCTTTGCCAACAGGGATTCTGGCTCAAGATGCAACGGGATCGCAGCTCAATATAGACCCTCAATATAGACCCGCAAAATAGACCAGCAAACCTGAGTGATTGATTGAGGCAAAGCGTCAACAGAGGGAAGACGATAAGCGTGATGGAAACCGCAGTGGAATTGACGACTTTTGAGAGCCTAATACGCTGGACATTACTCCTGCTCGGTGGCCTGCCGCTACTCACTTATCCCGGAGTGCTCCTCGCCAGTTTGATGGGACTGGCCAGTCAATCAAGTATTAAACCCGCTTTTATCACTCGATTGATGAATCAGTATTTTCTGTGGGGCAGCTTAGTTTATCCCGCCGTATATATTCCCTGCTATCGCATCGCTAGCGATAGCGATAGCACAGCCTCGTCACCCTTAGTCACCGCAGCCTTGCCACTGCTGTATCTCATTTTACTCTATGGTTGCTTCCGCTTTATGGACATTCAAATTAAAGCGACTGATGACTAACACTTTTGTTGGCGAGCATACTTCTGCTTAAGGCCTTTATGATTTGCTTTAACTAACTTCCAGCGATCGCAACCGTTAAAGCGGGCATATTCACTGACGGCGATATCAAAGGCAGCACAGAAATCCTCATCTAGGCCATTCACCATCACGCCCGCTTCTAAGGTCAATTGCTGCAATAACAAGATGCCCGTTTGGCGATCGGCTTTCACATCCACGCGGCCGACAAAAGTATCGCGCCACAGAATCGCTAAAGAATAATAACCATACCGACGCTTTTCGGCGGGCACATAGACTTCAATTTGATAATCAAAATCAAACCATTGCTTTAGCCGTTGCCGTTGGATTAATAAATTATCGAAGGGATTTAGCAGCCAGACTTTATTGGGTAATGGCGCATGGAGCTGTAATGCAGGGTAGTAAAAGTAGCTTTGCCCCGCCGCCTTAAAACTCGCTAATCCCCCCTGTGACAGCATCTCTGCCAGCTCTTGGGCTACTGCTGATTTTAAGCCTTTGCGTAGATAAGCTATTTGCGCCGCAGTACCAAAGGCATGGGCATCGAGATAACGATCAATCAGATAGCGGGTAAATTCAGCCTCTGTCGGTGCTTTGGCATTTATGTCTTGTGGTAACACCCGCGCAGTAAGATCGTAAACCTTCTGGAATTTCTCTCGCCGCACCACCATCAGCTCACCACGCATAAAGAGCTGCTCTAGGGCTTTTTTCGCGGGCTTCCAATCCCACCAGGCACCGTTTTTACCTTCACTGTGTTCAAAATCACTGGCCTTGAGTGGCCCTTCTGCAAGGATTCGTGCCCGCACTTCTTGCATTACTTTATCGTCGGGCTCAAACCAATGCTTACCGCCATTTTGCAGCTGCAGTTTACGTTGCAAACTAAAACGGTAATCGGCGATCGGTAAATAGGCCGCCGCATGGGACCAATATTCGAAAATCTCACCTTTAGCCAAAGCCGAATCGAGCATCTTCGGCTGGTATCCGGGCATACGGCTATGCAACACATGGTGATGCGCACGCTCAACCACATTAATCGAGTCGATTTGCACATAACTTAGGCGCAAGACAGTCTCAGCCACCGAAGTCTGTGGCTGTAATAATCCTTGCTGCTGCATCGTTAATTGCAGCCATTCGCGGGGTGAAAAGGGATTCGACATCAAGTCTCCTAACGCAACGACCGGCAAAACTTCAGGCTCAATAGATAAACTTAAAATACTGAAAATAAAGCTGATGTACTTATTATTTTGCGAGTGTTCCTCTAAAATACACCGCAAACCAGCTCATGCAGCGCGCTCTTCGGATAACATAAGCCATTTATAACTTAACGGCTATCGCTTTACAGGCCTGCTAGTTTCACGACTCAAGGTCGCGCTAACCACGTACTGACGCCTCATTAAGGATTGATGATGAATATCTACTATCGCCAAGCACAACTCTGCGGCCGCAAAACGGGCAATGGCGCTAAGCTGCCATTTTTGATGAATATCTTGTATTCACTTGCGGCTAAAAATGGCGATCACCAGCCCTTTTCAATGGATGACATTAACGCCGTACTGTTCAATCAACATCAGTCGATTGGTTGCTCTATCAAAGCACCGCTGCCGATAGTGAGTTGGCGCACCGAAGCGATAGAGTATGAGTTATTCAAAGGCGAAGAGCTGGTTTATCTGCCCCAATGCATCATCTTTAGCAATGGCGACATCGCCTCTGTCATTGTCGTCATAGGTGATGAGTATGAGCTGCGTATTTGGCCCGATTACAGTAACCGTGAGCGGGAAAAACAGCACTGGTTTTCCCACCATGCCGTAGTCTATTCCGCCGAACTTGACGTCTTTAAGCAAAGCTTCGAAGCACTGCTTAAGCATATTCGAAAAGAAGACGACTATGAGGCAAAACACCCCAAGTTTGGCTAAAGCGCAATGCTTTTGAGTAACTCATGTATCGCTTAATATTTTAATTAACAGCCACTGCCATAATTTTGCCACTATTGATCAGCAACTTGCCCGCAACTCTTGTGGGGAAATCTGTTTTAATACTTGCCGTTAATGCTTAGCCTTCTTGGCGAAACATGGCATAAAAACTTAAGGCTCAGTACTGTATTTCATAGGGAATGAAATCACATGTTCAACATTATCGTGGGCGTCATCGCCCTATTCACTTTGGCATTATTTGGTGGTGCAGCCTACTTAGTCGTACGCGCACTGCTAAAAAAATTCAATCGAGATCAAGGAATAGACATGGAATCGCCACAGGCACAGTCCTCACACAACAAAGGGACACCACTCGCCAAAAACACCACCCTATTGAAAGCGTTAACCATAGGCATACTGTCGATCTTAGCTATGATCCCATTAGGGATCATCATGGATATGACCTCAGATCGCGAAGCCTTGTACCATAGTGTTGTCGATGAAATTGGCCGTTCATGGGGTGAGCAGCAAACCCTCTCTGGGCCTGTGCTTGTGATTCCCTATAGCTATTTTGTGATGCAGGAAGAAGTCAGCGCCGATGGCAAAAATCGCCATCAAGTGAAGCGTACCTATCAAGATGAATTAGTCATACTGCCAAAAAAACTCAAGCTCGATTTAGATCTTAAGCATGACTTTCGTACCCGTGGCATTTATCAATCCTTAGTTTATAACGCCACTTTGCAAGGCAAGGCAGATTTCAGTTTAAGTAATTATGAAATCCCTAACCTCATTGCCTTTGACGATAAAAATGCGCGCCTCGCCTTTGGTGTTTCATCAAATCAAGCCATTGATAAAGTAGATAAACTTGAATTAACGGGTGATGCGGTCACGCTTTCAGGCTCGCTGATGTCGGGCACTGGATTAGGCAGCACAGGCGGCTTAGAAAAGGGCTTTAACCAAGGCGTACAAGTCGCCGAAGCCAGTGACTTTAGCGTGGACTTTGCGATGACACTGCGCGGTTCTCAGTCCATCAGCGCCCTGCCACTGGGTGAGCAAACCTTAATTAACATTCACGCCGACTGGCCACACCCTAGCTTTAAGGGATTGTTACCTGCAGAGCGGGATATTAACGCGCAGGGTTTTACTGCGAGTTGGAATATCAGTCACTTAACCCGTAACTATCCTCAGGAGTTCATTAAGAGTAATCAATCGAGCCTGACCGAAGTATCGGCCAATGCGATTTTATTCGAACCTGTGACTCACTATGGCAAGATTGAACGCTCAGTGAAATACGGCCTGCTGTTTATCGTACTGACTTTTATCATGTTGTTCATTTTTGAGCTTGGGCAAAAAACCAGCCTCAGCACGATTCAATATGTGTTAGTCGGCAGCGCCATGGCTTTGTTCTATTTGCTACTGCTGTCGCTGTCTGAGCATTTAGCCTTCTTGCATGCCTATTTAATTGCCACCTGTATTCCCGTGTTGTCGGTATCCGCCTACGTGGGCAGTGCTACCACAAGCATCAAGCGCGGCGGGATAGTAGGCATTATGCTGGTGAGTTTATATGCCGTGCTTTACTCGATACTGCAACTGGAAGATTACGCCCTGCTGATGGGCACAGGATTACTGTTAGTTGTCCTACTGATTTTGATGTTTGTCACAAGGCATCAACCCAAGAACACGGCGTAACAGCGCCCTACCGATCCACCCTTGAAGACCCCCGACAGCGCCACTTTTTGCTGTCGGGATTTTTTTATTGGCAAAGCCATTGCCGCGTTGTAGCCTATGGCGTTTATCAAGAGGCTTGTATTTTGACCCATAGCGCCTATCTTTTCCGCCGTTTAGGTTTAGCCTGGTTATTGCTGGCAAGCATTCCAAGCTTACTGTTACTGACCCAAAATCAGTTGTTTCCACTGATCGATCTGCACTCTCACTTAGCCCGAACCTTATATTGGATTACCATGACGGGCACAGCGCCCTATGGCGTGGCCACTGTGTTGTTTGTGCTCGCTATCGCCTATCGTCTTATGCCTAAAGCCCTCTTTATGAGTTTGTTTTTAGCCATTAGTCTCAGCCAAGTCATCAGCTTAAGTGTGAGCCATACGCTCAAATCCTATTTCAAAGAGCCCAGACCTAATCTGGTCTTTTTGGCTGAGCAAGCACTGCCTACGAACGAGCAGCTTTCACTCGATGCCTTTTATCAATTGGATAAACAGGGGCGCTCCGAGACAATATCCAATGCGCTCGATGGCTTAAAAGTGGCAGAGCCTGAGATGAGGCTCGATTCGCGCATCCACCAGCATTGGGAAAATGAAATCGGTTATTCCTTCCCCTCTGGACATACCATTTTTGCTGTAACACTGGTGCTCACCGCCAGTTACTATCTGCTGCTCGCAGGCCTACCTAGCGTTGCATTGGTATTATTGGGTTGGGGATTTTTGATGGGATTGAGCCGCATGCTGTTAGGGATGCACTGGCCACAAGATGTGCTGTTTTCGACCTTTTTAGCCGCCTTCATCAGCTGCTTGAGCGTGTTCTTAGTCAGTAAGCTGCGTCCACTCCCGCAAGCGCTCGTGAACAAGCCCAAACCCTAACCTCTGTTGTTGATCACCTCAACCGAGTCTCCAAATACTTAGGCCTGGCTAAGCACTGCCTAAGTATTTGGCCACTAAGGCCTGATAAACTCCATTGGCCTTAATTTTTGCCAACCCTTGATTAAACGTGTCCCGCGCGACTGAGTTGTGGAACACCATGCGATAGGATGTCGGTGGGAAAATAAAGTGATAGATCAATGCTTGCTGGGTGTCGATATTGGGTTCAACAAACCTATTCAATTGGGTAAAGATATAACGGTCGGCAATCACAGTATTAATCCGGCCTAAGTACAACATACGATTCTGGCTTAATTGAGTATCGACTTCGCGATAAATCGTCTGTTGCGCTACGGCATTAAATTCAGCACCGAGCAACAAGCGAGCATTTTCAAAGGCTGCGATACTGTAGTTTTTAAGATCGGCAATGGTTTTTATTTCAAGGTGTTGCGCAGCCAAGCTAATCGCCACATTGGTATAGTCGACATAATCATTAGACCAATAGCCATCGACACCATTTGCGGGATTCATGGTCATCACAGCATCTAACCTGTCTTTGTTGAAATATAAGATTTGGCGCTTACGAGAGTAAAATTTGAAGTTAACTGACTGGCCCATTTCCTTAAAAGCGGCCTTAATAATATCAATCTCAAGTCCCGATTCGGCATCTTCGATAATATAGGGTGGGCGATTTAACGCACTACCAATGGTTATCGAGGCAGAAAATGCATACGTCGGTAAGATTAATAGGCAGATTAACAGCAAACTCAAGCGCATACAGTGTCTCACTCTTATTAGTATCATAACTATAGCGGTTAATGCTGGGAGATCCAGACAGCGCGCCCTCACTCACAATCAGTAAAGGTGATCACTCCCCCAACTTTTACAACCTGATTACTTAAGATTTTTGGCAAACTTGGCTAAGGCTGGCAAACTAGGGGCTGACCCAGCTAACCCTAAGCTTTCGATGACAGAAACTCACCCATACAAACTCGATCAACTCGATTTAACCATTTTGCGTTTACTGCAAACCCACGGCAGATTATCCAACCTCGAACTGGCCAATAAAGTCGGCCTGTCGCCGTCCCCTTGCTCGCGCCGTGTTAAAGCCCTAGAAGAAGCGGGTTATATTGCCGATTATGCGACGCGTCTGTCGGCGGATAAGTTCAACCTGCATTTGACTGCGTATATCCATGTGCGGATGGAAAAACACACGCCAGCAATCCTCAATCAATTTGAAGCCAATGTACTGGCCTACGAAGAAGTCCAAGAATGCGCGCTGATCACAGGTTCAGAAGCCGACTACCAACTTAAGGTATTAGTGCAAGATATGGCGCACTTTCGCACTTTCCTGTTAGATAAACTCACGACGAATGTGCATATCGCAGGTGTGCATTCCAGCTTTGTGTTGAAAAAGGTCAAGGACCACACGGCCATTCCCTTAAGCCATATCACCATTCAACCATAGGCTATGTAAAAGATACGGCGTTCAGACACAAAGTGCTGCGACATGACTCAGACTTATCCCGTCACAATCGTGACTCAAGTAAAGTCATAGCATCAAAATACCAACTAAGATTCTGCCATACGGTATTTTTTGACCATAAGATCACAATTCATTGCATTTTTATCATCGCAATTATTCGCTAAAGTGAGGTCGCGAGTTGTCGTCACTCGCAATATAGTCTCGCATAAAGCCTACTGGCGAAACACAACACCGAAATATCAGCAAAATGAGAATATAAATTGCTGATTAACATCATTTTAACGCACTAAAATTGCGTTGAACTTATTATTTATCCGCCTAAGATACGCCTTCTTTTTACGGGAGGCATAATGCAATCGGCCAATACAAGTTCAACTAACCACTTCAGCTCACGCTTAGGTTTTATCATGGCGGCAGCCGGTAGCGCCGTTGGTGTAGGTAACATTTGGGGATTCCCCACTCAAGCAGCCACCCATGGCGGCGGTGCCTTTTTACTGGTTTACCTGGTACTGATTTTCATCCTAGGCATTCCCATGTTAATGGCCGAACTCATGATAGGTCGCCACGGACAGACCAACCCCGCCGATGCCATGGGCAAACTCGGCTTCAACACCCTAACTCGCAGTTTAGGCAAGGCGATAGGTTTGATTTCCATCGTCACCGCGGGATTAATCTATACCTTCTACAGCATTCTTTCTGGCTGGTTTGTCAGCTACGCCATCGCCCCGATTGCCACAGCTTTGGGCTCGAACGACACCGCAGCTTGGTTAGTGGATTTCTCGCTATCGCGCAATCTGGTGTTCACGCTGATCTTCAGCACACTCGTGTTTCTGGTATTGCTGCAAGGCGTGCAAGAAGGCATAGAAAAATGGTCGAAACGCTTGATGCCGTTATTGTTGATCATGCTGATCGCGGGCGTGGCGTATATCTTCACCCTTAATGGCGCGAGCGAAGGCATTACCGCACTATTAACGCCTAACTTTGCCAAGGCGCTGGCGCCAGATACCTTGATCAGCGCACTCGGACAAACCTTCTTCTCCCTCACCATAGGCACAGGTGCCATGATGGTTTATGGCAGCTATTTGAGCCAAAAAGAGAATATCGCCAAGCTGACCGTCTGGGTTGCCTTTACCGATAGCGGCATCGCCTTTCTCGCCGCTTTCTTGATTATCCCAGCCATGTATGTGGCCCAGCACAATGGCGTGGAGATTTTTAACGCCGAGGGTAAATTACTCGACTCAGATGCGCTGGTGTTTACTGTTTTACCCGCCTTATTTTCGACCTTAGGAGACACCGCCAACCTCATCATCAGCGTGGTGTTTTTTATTCTGCTGATCATCGCCGGCCTAACTTCTGCCATTTCCATCGCCGAAGTCCCGACTAGCTATGTGATGCAAAAATTCGGACTCAGCCGCCAGCGCGCCACCTTGATCATCGGCCTATTACTGACCTCATTATCTCTATTGCTGGCGGTATTTTTTGAGACGTTATTTAGCTTCACTATTATGCTCACCACCCAAATCGCACAGCCGCTGGTCGCCCTCGGTATCGCGATTTACTTAGGTTGGATTTGGCGCCAAACACAATTACTCAAGGCGATTCGTGGACAAGATGATGTCGATACCACAGGACTCTTCTGGCGCATTTGGCCAAGATACGTGAAGTATGTGTGCCCAGTCCTGATCATCGCGATCGCTATCAGGCAATTTGTGTAACCCTTTAAAAAGCAAAATCCCCGCTGAGTGCGGGGATTTTTTATTTAGCAATTAACAGATTAAGGCTGCTTTTGAAGATGGGCAGATTACTGTTCGATACCAACGATCAACCAAGGTGAATTGGCTTGCGTTACGTTACGCTCTAAATGCCAGATTTCCTTAATGTCCTCTTCTACGCCTTCAACGGTATCACGATAGCGGCCAGTAAATTTAACGCTCACTTCCGCAAGATTTGCATTGTGTGTGGCGCGGACAAGTTCTGCATCCAAAAACATCACTTCAGTGTGCTGATCGCCAACTAACTCGCGACGTTGGTTGCTGAGTTCATTGTAAAGATCAATAGAAACATACTCTTGGATTTTGCTTAAGTCGTTTTCATTCCACGCCAATTGCAAGGTTTTGTAGTGACTACGAGCACCTTCCAAAAAGCCGGGTAAATCAAAACCGGCTGGCAAATCAAAAGGAACTGCGCTTGCCGCCTGGGCAAAACCATTGCTGCCACTGTTTACATTGCTGGCATTGGTGGCAAAACCTGTTTGTTCAGTCTGTTGGCGCTGCATATTCGGATTGGGTTGGCCTGCTCCCGCGTAGGCTGGTCTTTGCTGCGCCCCCGCTTTTGAGGCCATCACAGTACGGACGATTTTGAATAGTACGAATGCCAGCAAACCGATAATCAAAATATCCATGATTTGAATATTTTCAAAACCACCGCCCATAAACAGTGCAGCCAATAAGCCACCTGCTAATAAACCGCCTAACATGCCGCCCATCATACCTTTCTTGCCCGGCGCTCCCGCTGGTGCCGTAGTCGGTGTGTTGGTCGCCGCTGGTTGAGCCGGAGCGGTTTGGTGACTCTTGCCAATAGATTTACTACCGCCGAACTTTTTCGCTTCTGCGACTGGACTAGCAACCAAGCTAACCGCAAAAATCATCGCAAACATAATTAATAACTTTTTCATTTATAAGATCTTTGTTTGTATAACCTGTGGTATCGGCATCATAGCGGGATGACATTATATGTCAACTATGAAAAAGCGGAGGCTGATTGTCTTGTGCATATTTAGTGAGTTTCGATTAAGCATTGTCATTCCTGTAACTCACAGACTTTAGTTGTAAAAAAGATTCGACGAAGAGTACCTCAAAGATGTGTATGTTCTGACTCTGCGACGTGATAAGTGATTAAGCACTGTCATTCCAGTGACACGCAGCAAGCCCATCCCTGTGTGCTCGACCGTGACATCCCTGTCACGAACGGTCACTTACATGCCAGTGCTTAATCTCGTTAACTCCCGTGTATCCTGATAGCCAGAACTACCCGAAGTCCAATGCAAAGTCGAGTTAACCACCTCCACAAACATATCTTTTGAATCAAGATTCAGAATAATATCCATGAAGAAAAGATGTTCTTGTCCTATCTTTTTTATTTAATTAATGTGCTAATATCCAAATAAATCAATTGAGAGAAAAGTTAAATGACATTCTATCTAATAATTGCAGGCATGTTGTTTCTTTCAGGCATGATATTTGGGCAAAATATAAATATGACATTTATTTGGTGGGTTAATATTACTTCCATAACAGCTTCATTTTTTACGATTGCTGGGATAGGGTTTGCTTACAAAGCCTATAAAGTTTGGCACAGACCAATCTTGTCTGAATTAACTGGCTCACTATCTGAAGTTATGTTAAATAGGGAATTGGCCTACGCAAAGTTAATTGAGCTCATATACTTTAGCAGTCATAACTCTAACACTGAAAACGTAATCGATGAAAAAAGATTAGTAGCTTTTCATTCATTTCACATCTCAGATCAAGCTTTATGGTCGAGAGGGAGTTATTTAGTAAAGTCAATCGTTTTATATGAAGCCAGCTCTAGCTCATTAATCGATTACTGGTCTGAATATAATTTTAATGAAATAATAACCAATTGCATTAATGAAAAAATTATATCAATAGTCTAAAAGAAATATCTAACTATCGTAACAAAAATCAAAATAAAACAGACGCTATACACTCATGCTTAGCGGAACTTGCTGCTGATAAAGGTTGGAATTATCAAGAAAAATTAAATGAAACTACTGAAGAATAAAGAATATATAGGAAGAACTATCCTAACCAATTAGATTAAACTAAGAATTTTTGCACCAGTGACTTTCTAAATATACATACACCTTACCAAGCACCAACAGGTAACCTTTAGTACAGATACATTTAGAGTTTTAGCAAATTAAGCACTTACATGCAAGTGACTGCTGGCGGCATGGATGCCGCCGTCAAGATTATAATTCTGACTCATTCAATTTAAAGGTGTTTTTGTCAACTGACATAGTAAAAACATCATTAAACCTACCAGTAAGTTGACTTCTATATATACGAAGTGAATCTACATCAGCAAGTACTTCTTTAAATTTTTCAACATTAGCATTCGCACCAATGAATACTCGCCGAACAGCCTCGTGCCCAATATAAAAGTAAAACTGGGTATTGGTCGAATTTGAGTTAAGCCATACCTCAGCAAGTATATTAATATCATTTAAGTGAGTTAAAAATAACTTAGGTGTGAATCTTTCTTTGCTGAGTTTATATAGCGAACAATCGAAACCAAGTTTCCTCATATCCTCAATGGAGCTTTCACTTTTCAGATCAAATGAAATTTTCATATTTAAATTAATAGGAATAACCAATCTAAACTCAAATTCATATGCCCAAGGCTCTGACTTGGTAAAAAAATAATGTTTTCTAACCTCTTTCAAGCTGTTATAGCCACCTAAGTAAATTCGACTTCCAAGATATTTAACATTTCCATAGATGATATCTGAATTAATGGCTATACCTTCTATGACGTCATTTAAATCAGATTCAAAGACGACTCCTTTATGAGATTCAGCATAGTGACTCCACATAAGAGTATCATTTCTTCGTTTAGTTAGAGAAACAACCCCGAAGTAGTCCATAACACCTTCGAAATCATGAATTATGAAGTTCTGTTGATACTCTGATAATGAAGAAAAACCTTTGAATCTTTCAGCAATAGCTCTTTTAGTGTCATCGCTTGGTGTGCACTCGAAAGGATCATTTAAAGCTAATTTAGGTGAGACTCTAATCCATGGATCATTAATAAATGATATTGCAGCTACTTCACTCATGTATTTGTATATAAGACTCAAGTGGCACCTCTAAGTAACATTTTCATTATAGGTCATTGATAAAAATAACATTTCAATGAACTACTCACTGTTAAATTCTTGGTATTAAATACTCGGGATGCATAATTGTAAATAACAGACTATCAGGTATACCAAGGGCTTAACAGGATTAAGCACTGTCGTGGAAGTGACCGTTGGCGGCATGGATGCCGCCGTCGAGCCCTCAGGGATGAGTTCATGGCGTGTCACTGGAATGACAGTGCTTAATCAAACTTCAGTTACCCAAAAGCTGGATCCCCGCTCAGAAGCACTGCGGGGATGACGATGCTTAATCAAACTTCAGTTACCCAAAAACTGGATCCCCGCTCAAAAGCATTGCGGGGATGACGATGCTCAATCAAACTTCAGTTACCCAAAAGCTGGATCCCCGCTCAGAGGCATTGCGGGGATGACGATGCTTAATCAAACTTCAGTTACCCAAAAACTGGATCCCCGCTCAGAAGCATTGCGGGGATGACGATGCTTAATCAAACTTCAGTTACCCAAAAGCTGGATCCCTGCTCAGAGGCACTGCTGGGATGGCGATGCTTAATCAAACTTCAGTTACCAAAAAAGCTGGATCCCCGCTCAAAGCATTGCGGGGATGACGGTGCCGTCACTTAGCTCAAGACCTCTTCTAATGCCTTGAGGCATAAGGCGACATTCTCGCGGCGGGCGCCAAAGCCCATTAGACCGATGCGCCATGCTTTGCCCGCAAGGGCGCCAAGGCCGGCGCCGATTTCGAGGTTATAATCCTTCAGCAAACGAGTTCGCACCGCAGCATCATCGACACCAACGGGGATATAAACCGTATTCAGCTGCGGTAGGCGATAATCTTCGGCAACCACAAAGTTAAGCCCTAACTTTTCCAGCCCAGCACGCAGCACTAAATGCATTTCGTGATGGCGTTGCCACGCATTCTCTAAGCCTTCGGCCGCCAACATACGCAGGGATTCATGCAGTGCATACAGGGCATTCACTGGCGCAGTGTGATGGTAACTGCGTTTGCCGCCCGCGCTGGTCCAATAGGCCATCACAAGACTTTGATCGAGGAACCAACTTTGCACTGGGGTTTTGCGATTTTTCAGTTTTTCTACCGCTGCGCTCGAGAAAGACACGGGCGATAAACCCGGTACACAGGAGAGGCACTTTTGACTGCCAGAATAAATGGCATCTATGCCCCATTCATCGACTCTTAACTCGACGCCGCCAAGGGAAGTCACAGCATCGACTATGCTCAAGCAACCATAGGTTTTGGCTAATGCACACAAGGTTTTGGCATCGGACAGCGCGCCAGTAGAGGTTTCTGCGTGCACAAAGGCTAAAAACTTGGCATCGGGATTGGCTTTCAGCGCCGCTTCAACCGCAGCAGGGTCGACAGGGGCGCCCCACTCATTGTCCACCAGCACTGCAATGGCGCCCACGCGTTCGACGTTTTGGCGCATACGCTCGCCAAACACACCGTTACGACAGACAATCACCTTCTCACCCGGCTCGACTAAGTTAACAAAACAGGTTTCCATGCCCGCACTGCCCGGCGCGGATACTGCCATAGTCATTTCGTTTTTAGTTTGGAAGGCGTATTGGATCAGGCTCTTAAGCTCATCCATCATGCCGACAAATAGCGGATCTAAGTGGCCAACTGTAGGTCTGGACTGCGCCGCAAGCACTTCGGGATAAACATCCGACGGGCCAGGGCCCATCAAAATACGGCGAGGAGGATTAAAAGCGGTAAAACGCGGTGCTGGTAACATCATGTCTCCTTAATGCGTGCAGGTCGAGGTCTCGTTGTTATTCGTTAGCCGTTCTGTTTTAAGAAACTGCCAGTTAATCGTTAACGGGTTAAGTCAGTAACTTAACTGTGACGTATTAATCGGCGGCTAGAGTATTAAGTCTACAAAACTACCACAAAAAAGGGCGCATGTGCGCCCCTCCTTTAGCCTAACTTCGATCTAAGTTGAGCTTAAAATGCCATCGCGCCGATGTTCTTCATCACTAACGCTATAACGCTTTGTTGCCGTTTCCCGCATTTAAAAACAGCTGATAGGCAGGGCTTTGGGTTTCCTCTTGATAGACAAAACCCAACTCAGTTAAAAACTGTTGGAACGGCAAGGCATCACTCGCGGGCACTTCAAACCCCGCCAGCACTCGGCCAAAGGCCGCGCCGTGGTTGCGGTAATGGAACAAGCTAATGTTCCATTTACTCTGCAAGGTAGTTAAAAACTTCAGTAGCGCACCGGGATGTTCGGGGAATTCGAAGCTAAACAAACGCTCCTCTAAAGGCTCGGGTGGATGACCGCCGACCATGTAGCGCACATGCAATTTCGCGGTTTCATCGCCGGATAAATCCTGCACTTCGAAACCATTGGTCTCTAAGGTAGCGATGATTTGTTCAAGTTCGCCTTGGCCTCGGCTTAAGCGAATGCCAGCAAACACCACGGCCAGATCGCGACTGCTGAAACGATAGTTAAACTCTGTCATTACCCGCTTATCGAGTAACTCACAGAATTTTAAGAAACTTCCCGGACGTTCAGGGACTTTCACTGCCAGTACTGCTTCTTTCTGCTCACCGAGTTCGCAGCGCTCCGACACATAACGCAAACTGTGAAAATTCACATTCGCGCCACTTAAAATCGCGGCGACCTTTTCACCATTACCGCTGTCGCCACTGGCATTGGCGCTGACATATTTTTTAAGCCCAGCCAAGGACAAAGCCCCAGCGGGTTCGGCGATCGCACGGGTATCTTCGAAGATATCCTTCACCGCCGCGCAGATTTCATCCGAGGTCACAGTGACCACTTCATCGACATACAGTTTGGCGACTCGAAATGGCTCAGTGCCGATACGCTTTACCGCCACACCGTCGGCAAATAAACCAACTTGCGCCAGTGTCACCGGCTCGCCCGCTTCCATCGCCGCCTTTAAACAGGCGGCGTCTTCTGGCTCGACACCGACAATTTTCACCTGCGGCATCACCGCCTTGTAATAGGCAGCGATACCCGCGATTAAACCGCCACCGCCCACGGGCACAAATACCACTTCAAGATCGCGCTGCTGCTGCAACATCTCTTGGGCGATAGTGCCTTGGCCTGCGATCACCGCTTCATCATCAAAGGGCGCGATATAAACTCGGCCCTCTTCTTTGGCCATCGCCATCGCAAAACCATTGGCTTGATCAAAGGCTTGGCCATGCAATACCACGTTGCCACCTAAACGGCGCACCGCATCGACTTTAATATCGGGCGTCGTCTCAGGCATCACAATCACAGCATCCACACCGCGACTCGCCGCCGACATCGCCACACCCTGAGCATGATTGCCTGCCGAAGCACACACCACACCGCGTTGGCATTCTTCTTTCGTCAACTGGGCGATGCGGTTATAGGCACCGCGTAACTTGAAGGAATGCACTGGCTGCATATCTTCGCGCTTCAAAAATACCTGACAACCTAAACGCGCCGATAACTTGTTCATGCTGGAAAGCGGCGTCACTTTCGCTATGTCATACACAGATGACAACAGGATCTTTTGCAGATAGCTTTGTGCCAACTGAAAATGGGCTAAATCGGTCCGAGCTTGCGATGCTGTAGACATAGAGGCAAGTGGCAACATATTAGTCCTCCAGTTTACTGCGATCGCGCACCGCGCCTTTGTCGGCACTGGTGGCGAGCATGGCGTAGGCCTTAAGCGCGAGTGACACATAACGCTGGCGACCTATAGGTTTCCACGCCATTGGGCCAAGACTGTGCATTTTTTCACGGCGAGCATTGAGTTCAACATCACTTACTGCCAGCTTGATGCTGCGCTTTGGTATATCAATTTCGATGCGATCGCCATTTTCAATCAAGGCGATTGTGCCGCCCGCTGCCGCTTCGGGTGAAACGTGGCCGATAGATAAACCTGAAGTGCCACCGGAGAAACGACCGTCGGTGATCAGCGCACAGGCCTTGCCTAAGCCGCGTGATTTTAAGTAACTGGTTGGGTACAACATTTCTTGCATACCCGGGCCGCCTTTCGGGCCTTCGTAACGGATAACAACCACATCACCCGCCACCACTTCGCCGCCTAAGATACCCGCCACTGCGTCATCTTGGCTTTCATAGACGCGCGCCGAGCCAATAAAGGTCAGATTCGATTCATCCACGCCCGCCGTTTTAACAATACAGCCGTTTTCGGCAACGTTGCCCGACAATACGGCAAGCCCGCCCTCTTGGCTGAAGGCAAACTCACGGCTACGGATACAACCTTCTTGCCTGTCATTATCCAGTGACGGCCAGCGACAATCTTGGCTAAAGGCTTTAGTGGTCGGAATGCCCGCAGGTCCCGCCATAAAGAAGTGTTTTACTTTTTCATCTTGCGTCTGCATCACATCGTATTGGGCCAATACCGATTTCAAGGTCCCGCTGCCCGGCGTGCCGTCATTATCGGCCGCCACATGGAACACATCGGTATGCAATAATCCGGCTCTGTCGAGCTCGCCCAAAATCCCCATCACGCCGCCCGCACGGTGCACGTCTTCCATATGGTATTTAGGCGTCGATGGCGCAACCTTACAAAGGTGCGGCACAAGGCGCGACATACGGTCGATATCCGCCATGGTAAAATCAACATCGGCTTCCTGCGCGGCGGCCAATAAATGCAATACGGTATTAGATGAACCGCCCATGGCGATATCTAAGGTCATGGCATTTTCGAAGGCGTTAAAGTTAGCGATATTGCGCGGCAATGCCGATTCATCATCTTGATGATAATAACGTTTTGCCAGCGCCATCACGCGGCGACCCGCTTCCAAAAACAGCTCGCGTCGATCCGCGTGGGTTGCCAGCATAGAACCGTTACCCGGCAGCGATAACCCTAGGGCTTCGGTTAAACAGTTCATTGAGTTGGCGGTAAACATGCCCGAGCAAGAGCCACAGGTTGGGCACGCGCTACGCTCAATTTTGGCACTGTCTTCATCGCTCACGTTCGAGTCGGCGCCCGCCACCATAGCATCGACTAAATCGAGTTTGATGAGCTTCTCCGACAGCTTAGTTTTACCCGCTTCCATCGGTCCGCCAGAGACAAACACTACGGGAATATTGAGGCGCAGCGCCGCCATCAACATGCCGGGGGTGATCTTGTCGCAGTTGGAGATACACACTAATGCATCGGCGCAGTGGGCGTTAACCATGTATTCCACACTGTCGGCGATAAGTTCACGCGATGGTAGACTGTAAAGCATGCCGCCGTGGCCCATGGCAATACCGTCATCAACGGCAATGGTATTGAATTCTTTGGCGATACCGCCAGCTTCTTCAATGGCGCTCGCCACCAGTGAGCCCATGTCTTTTAAGTGAACGTGGCCCGGTACAAACTGAGTAAAGGAGTTAGCAATGGCGATAATTGGCTTACCAAAATCATTGTCTTTCACCCCTGTGGCGCGCCATAACGCACGTGCACCCGCCATATTGCGGCCTTCGGTACTGGTAGCTGATCGTAACTTTGGCATTGACTGTATCCTTTATCTCAAATCGAAAATCGTATTCTTAATTCATATGGCGAATGCTGCACGTACCGCATTCCCCTCAATATCTGGCACTCATAGTCACTCAACATCAGGGACTAAAATGCACCTAAGCAAGGCCTTAAGCATTCGCCGTTTGTTGTAAGCTCAGCGGTAACAATACCTTACATTGGGTCACATCAATCAGTTTATTCAGCTGATTACTTAACAGTTCGATGGCACGTTCGCTATCGACCTCCATATCCAGCGACAGGCTCGCATCGTCATTCATGCGCATCTGCATTTGGGTAATCGTAAAGCCACGATGGCGAGTCACGCGCAAAACACGCTCAAGCACTTCGGGGCGTTGTTGAACCGTTAATTCCAGAGAGTGGATCATGTTTGTTTCTCCATTTCGTCCATCATATCGCTGTTTGATGCGCCGGGGGGCACCAGTGGCCAAACGTTAAAAGCATCGTCGATTGCAACGTGTAATAAATACGGGCCCTTAGCCGCTAACATTTCTGTTAAGGCTTCTTCCACTTCGTCGGAAGAGAAAATCGTGCGGCCGGGGATATCAAAGGCGGAGGCCAATAAAACAAAATCTGGGTTATCGGATAAATCCGTTTCGCTGTAGCGTTCTTCAAAGAATAGCTGTTGCCACTGTTTCACCATGCCAAGCTTTTGGTTATCAACCAGCACGATTTTCACTGGCAGCTTGCGGCGTTTGATGGTGGTCAGTTCCTGCACATTCATCATAAAAGAACCATCGCCAGATACTGTCACCACAGTGGCATCGGGACGGGCCACTTGCGCACCAATCGCGGCGGGTAAGCCAAAGCCCATAGTGCCTAAGCCCGCGCTGGACAGATGATCTTCTGGGCGGCGGAACCACATATGCTGGGCCACCCACATTTGGTGCTGACCCACATCGCAGCACACTACACTGTCTTCGGGTAACTTATTGGCTAAACGGCGCAGCAACGCTGGGGCGTAGATCAAACTGCCGGGGTGTTGATAATCCCATTGGTGCTTACGGGATAAATGCTCCACCTCGGCCTGCCAAGGGGTGATGTTCATCGACATGGCTAAGGCAGGTAAGATTTGGCGTAAGTCGCCGGCGATTGCCACCTCAGGCATACGCAATTTACCCAGCTCAGCGGCGTCGATATCTAAATGAATAACTTTGGCCTTGTCGGCAAAGCTCGCTAAACGGCCGGTGACTCTGTCGTCGAAACGGGCACCCACCACGATCAGTAAATCGCAATCCTGTACAGCTAAGTTAGCGGCCTTGCCGCCATGCATGCCTAACATGCCTAAGTAGCCGGGTGTGCCGTGGGCGATACTGCCCAGCCCTTTCAAGGTTGCGACCGAAGGTATGCCCGTCACTTTGATAAACTCACGCAGTTGATCGACCGCGCCCGCCATGCCTACACCACCGCCGACATACAACATAGGCTGTTTAGCCTCAGCCAATAGTGCACGGGCAGCATCGATATCACTCATCTCGGCTTGGGGTTCGTTCATCACAGCCAGCAAAGGTGTGCGATATTCCAATTGGGCGATTTGGATATCCTTCGGGATATCGACCAGCACAGGGCCAGGGCGACCGGATGCAGCGATTTCGAAGGCTTGATACAAGGTTGGGATCAGGTCGTTGACGTCTGTCACCATAAAACTGTGCTTAGTGCAGCTCAGTGACATGCCCAGCACGTCGATTTCTTGAAAGGCGTCGGTGCCGATAACGGCGGTAGAAACTTGGCCTGTGATGGCCACCATAGGCACAGAATCTAACAGCGCGTCGGCTAAGGAAGTGATCAAGTTAGTCGCGCCAGGGCCTGAAGTCGCAAAGCACACGCCAGTTTTACCGCTGGCTCTTGCGTATCCTACGGCGGCAAAGGCGGCGCCTTGTTCGTGACGGCTGAGCAGATGTTCGACAGGGCTTCCATAGAGGGCATCGTATATTGGCATAATGGCACCACCTGGGTAACCAAACACTGTGGTGACTCCATGTGCTGCTAACACTTTAATTACCGCATCTGCGCCTCTGATCATCTGCCCTGGTTCCATATTCTCTCTCGCTACGTTAGTCCTGAATTGCCGGAAATCGACGCTAATTTTTTACTCTTTCGAAGCTTAGGACCTTGCTCTAGGCCCTAAAACGAAGAACCCCCCGGTCCTTTCGGAGCGGGGGGTTCTTTCGAAACTTTTAACCTTTTAGGTCTATCAGTTCGCCATGCGCCGCCCCCGCTGTGATTTAATAATCACGACGGTAATAATCACGAGAATGAGCTTGGCAGCTTGGTTAAACATCAATATGGATTCCTAATCGGTGTTTCTAAAATTGGGATATTGCATGAAAGTTAGTTTCGCTTTGGACTTTGCCAGACCGCGAGCTATTAGCTTTACCATAAAGCGACAGCCAAACACAATAAAAAATATCTTTTGTCAAAAAAAATTCAGCTTCCCTGCCGAGACAATGCAAAACAACAAAGTAAAACGTTAACTGTTGATCCTCAGTCGGCGCGATTCACCTACCGCAGGATTCATTCACTGAACGCACATTCACCATCGAACGCTCACTGAAGATTCACTCACTAACTATTAACTCACTAACTATGTCGTTTTTGCCCGCTCGACAACCCACTGAACAGGAAAAATTTGTTTATCACTAAGCTGATTCATCACGAAGCAAACTCAAGACGCACGTTTCAGTCTCTGAGGTTGCTTGGGAACTGAGCTGAGACCCAAGTCCTTTGAGTCTCAACCCTCTCCCCCAATGTTGGGCTTAACTAACGATCAATTAAGCCTCAACAATACTCTTCATATCAGTCATGTAACCGCGAAGTTCAGCGCCAACATATTCCACAGCCGTTTCACGAATCGCTTCGTTAACTGCGATTAGCGTTAGGTTGTCGACACCGGTTGCGCTATCTTTCAGGCCAGCACCTAAATACTCAGATGACATGGCATTAACGTAATCGCGCAGCATAGGTACGGCGGCGTGATTGAACAGGTAGCAACCGTATTCGGCCGTGTCTGAAATCACCACGTTCATTTCGTACAAACGCTTACGGGCAATCGTGTTAGCGATAAGTGGGGTTTCGTGCAGTGACTCATAATAAGCCGACTCTTCCACGATACCCGCAGACACCATAGTGTCGAACGCCAGTTCCACACCCGCTTTGATCATAGCGACAAGGAAAATACCTTTGTCGAAATAGGTTTGTTCGTCGATATGCTCGCTCGATACGGGTGCATTTTCGAAACCTGTTTCGCCAGTTTCCGCTCTCCAACGCAGTAAGTTCGCATCATCGTTCGCCCAATCTTCCATCATAGTGCGAGAGAATTCGCCGCTGATGATGTCATCCATGTGCTTTTCAAATAATGGCTGGAGGATTTCTTTTAAATCTTCTGCAATTTCAAATGCTTTAATCTTGGCTGGATTAGACAAACGGTCCATCATGTTAGTGATGCCACCGTGTTTCAGCGCTTCAGTGACCGTTTCCCAACCTTGCTGGATAAGCTTGGCCGCGTAGCCTGGCTCAACGCCATCGGCGATCATTTTCTCGTAACCTAAGATGGCGCCCGTCTGCAACATACCGCACAGAATGGTCTGCTCGCCCATCAGATCCGACTTAACTTCAGCGATGAAAGACGACAGTAAAACACCGGCTCTGTCGCCACCCGTTGCGCTAGCGTAGGCTTTCGCAATCTCTAAGCCGTCACCGTTTGGATCGTTTTCTGGGTGAACCGCAATAAGGGTTGGTACACCAAAACCACGTTTGTATTCTTCACGCACTTCAGTGCCTGGGCACTTAGGCGCAACCATCACCACAGTGATATCGGGACGAACTTGCATTCCCTCTTCAACGATGTTGAAGCCGTGTGAGTAAGACAAGGTAGAACCTTGCTTCATCAGTGGCATAACAGCGTTAACCACATTTGAATGCTGTTTGTCCGGCGTCAGGTTAAGCACTAGATCCGCTGCGGGAATTAATTCTTCAAAGGTACCGACACGGAAACCGTTGTCGGTCGCTTTCTGCCATGAGGCACGTTTCTGTTCAATCGCTTCAGGACGCAGGGCAAAAGAAATGTTCAGACCCGAATCACGCATGTTCAAGCCTTGGTTAAGACCTTGAGCACCACAACCTAAAATAACTATATTCCAATCTTTGATGTAGTTACAGCCGTCGCTAAACTCAGAACGATCCATGAAACGACATTGGCCAAGCTGTGCTAATTGTTGACGTAAATTCAGAGAGTTAAAATAGTTAGCCATCTGATATACCACCTATAAGTCAGAAATTTTGGACGCAACCAAACTAACATAATGTTACAGCTTGGTTGTGATTGAAATCACTATAACCCATGCTTATCATTGCTTAAAATGATATATTCGGAACTTCATATTGCATTCTGCGCAACGTCAACTGCAATCATGAGCAGTAACATCGGCGCCAATATGCGTTACCCAATCACGCCGTCACTCAAGCCAAGGCTCAAGCTCAGACTAAACAGGATAAGATTATGGATATTCGTACCCTCAAATTGTACCTGCACTTATGTGACAGTTTGCACTTCGCCAAGACGGCGGAGCAGATGCATGTGAGCCCATCGACCTTAAGCCGAGCCCTGCAAAGATTAGAAGAGGAAGTGAACGCTAAGCTGTTAGAGCGGGATAATCGCAGCGTGACCTTAACCCACGCAGGGCACGAATTTAAGCGGTTCGCCGAGCAGACTTTGAACCATTGGAGCACGCTCAAGCACAGTATCGATCTCAAGCAGGACGTACTGCGCGGTCGGTTGAATCTGTATTGCTCGGTCACCGCCGCCTACAGTCATTTACCGGGTTTATTGGATTTATTCCGCCAAGAACATCCCTTCGTCGAAATCGCCTTAACCACGGGAGATGCGGCGAACGCGCTGGCAGAAGTGCAGCAGAATCGCGCCGATATCGCCATCGCCGCCCTGCCCGATCCGTTTCCCAGCAGCTTACACTTTGCCAAAATCGACGATGTGCCGCTGTCGATTATCGCCCCAACTATCCGTTGCGCGGTGCAGCAGCAGATTTCCCAAACGCCCATCGATTGGTCGAGCGTGCCCTTTATCATTCCCGACCATGGGCCCGGACGTCGCCGCGCCGATAACTGGTTCAAACAAATGGGCATCAGCCCAAATATTTACGCCCAAGTGTCGGGCCAAGAAGCGATCGCCTCTATGGTGGCGTTAGGCTGCGGCGTGAGCATGAGCCCAGAAGTGGTAATCAATAACAGCCCAGTGCGGGATCGCATTCAACTGCTCTCGTCGCCAGTTGCGATTCCGCCGTTCGAATTAGGTTGCTGCTGCAAAGTAAAACGGCTCGACGATCCCATAGTCAATGCATTTTTGGATGTGATTTAAACGAAAATAGTTAATACAAAAGCGATTTTTGCGTAGCGGGTATCGACGGGGACTAGGAGCGCTAACAGTAAAACGACTCTCCAAGGCTAAACACTTAGCCCAAGAGAGTCACTTATTCGAGAATAGCTTTATCATCACAAGATGACGGGATTACACATCCGGTGAGTTGAGCTTATCGATAGGATCGATGCGGGTAACCAATAGCTGATCGACCTTGTAAGAATCGATATCGACCACCTCAAATTTATAGCCCGCATAGTTGACGAAATCGGTACGCTTAGGGATTTTACGCAGCATATACATCATAAAACCAGCAATGGTTTCGTAGTTCTGATTATGCGGGAATTCTTCGATGCCGAAGGCGCGCATCACGTCAGTAATCGGTGTTACCCCATCTACTAACCAAGAGTTGCTATCACGGGCGATGATCTGCTCTTCGCTCTCGTGCAATGACCAAGCACCCATTACCGCGCGCTGTAGATCGTTGGTCGTAACAATCCCGACCACTAACGCATATTCGTTCATAACCACGGCAAAATCGGCGCGGCTATTCTTAAAGTATTCCATAGCCTCTGATAGGCTCAAAGTATCGGGAATGATCAGCGAAGTGTGGACTAAGTTACTGCCTTTTAGAGTAATATTCTCACCGTTAATCACTCGGATCAGCAGCTCTTTTGCATCCACAAAACCTTTGATCATATCTAACTGACCATCGCAGACGAGGAACTTAGTGTGGGGATCTTCAGAAATCTTACGCTTGATATCTTCTTCGCTATCTTGCAGTAAAAAGTACACTAAGCTTTCACGAGCCGTCATGGCCGAAGTCACAGAAACGGTTTGCATTTCAAACACATTTTCCATCATCTGTTGATCACCGCGATCTAACACCCCTGCTTCAGCGCCCGCGTTCATCACGGCATAAATGTCGTCAGAGGTGATGGCATCGTTACGCACGGTTGGGATTTGCAGCAGTTTAAAGATGCCGCTCGCCATGCCATTGAAAAACCACACGAATGGACGCAGTAGCACGATACAGAAAGACATAGGCCCAACAACGGCCAACGCGACAGGCTCAGGCATCGCCATGGCAATGCGTTTTGGCATCAAATCGGCCACCAGAATAAAGGCACTGGTGACGACAATAAAGGATAAAACAAAGCTCATTTGGCTCAACCAAGGATCGGTCAGCAAAGGCGACAGTAATTCATAGAAATAAGGCCGAAATGCCGACTCACCGACGATACCGCCCATGATGGCAACGGCATTAAGACCGATTTGTACCACAGTAAAAAAACTGCCGGGAACGGCTTGTAACTGCAGCACTTTTTCTGCACGGGCATCGCCCTCATCGGCCAACTGACGTAAACGGATTTTACGTGAAGCGGCAAGTGCAATTTCTGACATAGAGAAGAAACAACTCGCGCCGATTAGGCACAAAATAATCATCACGTTATCAAACAGACTCATGTAACACCTTTCATTTAACACTGGACTAACTAGGACCAACCCGCGCTTTATTGCTCGCGTGTCAGCTGAATAAAATATTCTCATGCCGAATGTCAAGTTTACTTGGTTCGACAAAAGTTCAACGAGGTAAATTAATTGTTGCCGCTTTGCTACACTCATTAAAAGATACGAGAGGTTTCAATCTCATGATACGTTTATTATATCTGCTCATTTTTAACCTATGCGTGACTCTGCTCTCGCTGCCCGCATATGGCACAGCTGCACATCCAAGTTCGAAATTACGCTTCTGTGTCGAAGACACAGAATACCCACCATTCAATTATTTTGTGCGACTAAATGGCATGAAAACTACCGAACTTGGCGGCTATGATATTGATTTACTAGCACGTACATTTAAGCCCATAGGAATTAACTATGAAGTGGTGGCATTACCTTGGCGACGTTGTTTAAAAGACGTTTTGGATGGCAATATCGATGGCGCTATGAGCGCATCGCTAGATCCACAACGTATGAGAGATTATATCCCATCTGATGCTTATTATTACCTCACCCCGAGTTATTTTTATCTTAAGGCCGATTTTGGCCCGCAATTTCATGTAGATGATATCAATCAGCTCGCGAAATTTGGTACCGTCTGCGGGATTAATGGCTTTAATTACACCAACTTTGGCTGGAGAAAAGACACACCAATTAGTGAAATTAGCTCGTTACGGATTTTGCCCCAAATGCTTATCAAGCATAGGTGTCATTTTTTTCTCGCAAGGAGGCAGATTATAGCAGGTACACTAGCACTTAATCATGATGGGCCTATGCCAAACTCATTAACTTCAAACCCTTCGCCTACGAATCTACAGGAGCCTTTTTACATGTTGATTTCGAAACGCTCTCCTGAAAGCACACTGATTGAAAAAGAGTTTAACTATAGAGTTAAGCAGTTACGTGATACTAAGCAGTTGGAAGCTCTATTCCAAGCTCATCTACAAAAATTGGTTAACCAGGATGATAAGCGCAAAAAATAGGGTGGGAGAGCAGCTTATAAGCTCTTGACTCTGATCTTGTGGTTAGTCGCTTCTCATAACGGGTTAACTCCTAAATTTAGCGGCTCATTTAGTAAACTAGAAAAAACTTACTCAATACGTCCTTGTGTTACATGCCTCAACCTCAACTCTATTGCGACCTTTATCCTTAGCGCGATAGAGGCAAACATCGGCGCGGCGTAACACGTCGGCCATCTTAAGCCCCGAGACCTTATCTAATGGCAAAAACACGCTGCCAATACTAATCGTCACCACAGCCAAGGGAGAAGCTTGATGGGGAATATTGAGTTGCTCGACGAGATAACACAGCTGCGTGGCAATGGCCGTTAACTGTGCCGGCGTTACGTGCTCAACAACTAAGGCAAACTCTTCGCCCCCGATGCGCGCCAACAAAGCATTGTGCGGCAGGATATCGCACTGCGCTAAGGCATCCGCCACGCGTTTAAGCACGACATCGCCTTCGAGATGACCGTAAGTGTCATTGTAGGGTTTGAAATAATCGACGTCCAACATAAACAGTCCCGCTGGCGTCTTGGTCTGTAGCACAGCCTTTAGCCTTTCGGTAAAAGGACGTCTATTCGCTAACCCAGTCAACTCATCGGTTTCGGCCTTTTCTTTCAATTGAGTATTGGCAGTAACCAGCGCTTGTTGCAGCACTATCATCTGCCGCTCTTTTTGCTCGCGCAGCAGTAACTCGTTCAATGCGGACGCAAACTGAGTCAGCATATTCTTTTTCTGGGCATTCCAGTTCAGTGGCCGCGACACCGTCGACAGCGAGAGTAATCCCAATAACTCTCCGGCATTTTTAATCGCAAAGGCAGCAATAGAGCAAATGCCCACGGATTTCATCACCTCATATTCCTGTGGTGAAAAGTCCTTTAACGCCTCAAGATCCTCAATCACTAAGGTCGATTCTGTCTCGAATTTTTTAGCAAGCTGAGTAATGTTGTCCACCGAAATCCCTTGGACCTTGTTAGCATGTAACTCGCTGGTCCAAAAACTGCGGTAATAAGCATGCTGTTGATGAAATTCGAGAATGCTCACCCTCTCAACATCAAACAACTGACCTATTCTGTGGCACACCTCAGCTAAGGTTTTATCCACATTGCAGGTATCGATACTCAAAAATTGCAACGAAATCTCTGCCAGCAACTGATTCGACTGCGACTGCCAATCTAGTTCTTTGGTCCGCTCTTTCACTAAGTCCGACAATAAATGCTGCTGTTGCTGTAACGCACGTTGATGGCGTTTATTGATGGCGAGGTCGTTACGTATCCTTTGATACATGGCCTTAAGTGACAATGCCACATGGGAGATCTCGTCAGGACTGGCGGTCACCGTCTCTGGCACAGATAACTTCTTTAGCGATTTAAGATTGATTTTATTAGTAAAATCTTCCAATGCCGACAATCTATCCGTCACCATGAGTCGCACTAAGGTCAAGATCAAATAGATCATCAGCAGGGTCTTTAAGCCATTGCCAAGCACAATAAAAATCAACTGCCGCCACAGCTCGTAGTAAAGCTGGTTGGTGTCTAAGCCTACGGTTAAGGTTGCGATCAGCTGATCTTGATAAGTCACAGGATAATGAAACAGGGTTTGCGACTCGTCGTCGGTTAACAGCGGTTTACCCAGCTGCATAGTGACACCGTCGATACTGTCTAAATGCACACTCGACACTAACGGCATCATCCCTAAACCAGAGAGCAAATCAGATAGCAGGCTGCGGTCAACGTCCCACAGCGACTTCGCCACACTCGGCAGAATAGATTCTGAATATTCGCGGATATCCGACGTGGCATTGTCGATACTATCCTGATAGTTCCAAATCAACTGCACCAGCATAGTTAACACAGCAAAAAATGAGCTCACCCCGATAATGGTCAGCGTCATCTTATGACTAATAGAATGATTTCGATGCTTCATGTACACCCGTTATTACGCCTTGAAGGGCAACTTATTCAAAATCTGAGACTGGAAAATCTGTGGCCAATCCCGAGCAACTAACATTTGATAAAATGCCGAATCAGGCAGTAAAACGCCGAACAAGGTGACATTGTCATAGGGAATATAGTGCTTATGCTGCTGATAATATTGCAACTCGACTAAAGCTAACGCGCCAGCCATAAAGTGCCCGCCACCAATAATGCTCACCGAGTGTTGGCGACAAAGCTGTAAAATCTCGGGGGACGTATTGATCGTACTGACAAATACATCCCTACCCGAGACTAAGCCTTTTTCCTTCAATGCTTTAAGCACTCCAATCGCCATACGATCACTGGCGGTCCAAATCACATTCAGATCGGGATAACGATTCAGTAGGGTTAACGCTTGACCATAAGCCACAGCGTCGCTCCACTGGCCATAAACCGTTTGAGTCAGAGTGGCATTGGGCTGCATAAAGAAATAATCACTGGCGCCTTGGGTACATGGCACTGAAGCAGGCGTCGATTTATCGCCCGAAATCAACAGAACTTTAGCTGGCTTTCCCTCTAAGTCGTCCATTAAGCCCTTAGCGGTCGCCGAACCAATGGCGTAATTATCGGGAATAATGGCGGGTAACAGATATTCTTGCCAATGGGGATCTTGCAGTAGCGCATCACGCTCACCGATGGAAATATCATTTAAAATCAATTGCACGTAGATAGGATGTGGGGAAAGCGCTTGCAGCATTTTTATCGCGGATTGTTTTTCATTAACCAGAATAACGTAATTGGGTAGTACTTTTGCAGAAGCTAACAACTCATCGAGTTGGGTGATCATCTTGAAATGATTGCGATCGGAATGAATGATTTCGAGCTTAATATTGAGTGTCGTCGATGCCTCCAACATCAATTGGTCGACGTCCCCCCAAAAACTGTCATCGGCAGCCCCCGGATTAAAAAATACAACATCGAGTTTTGCCCAAGCCGCCCCACCAAAACCCGCAGTACAGATAAACACACACGCTAACATCCACGAACGCATAGGCGAGTTCTCCTCGACCATGTTCCCTCAAATGTCATCCTTCACAAGAGGTCACTTTATTATTATCGAATCACAACCTTGTTACCGCATCGCCGCCCAAAATGTTGCTAAAACCAGCAGCAGATGTTTCGATTAAACCACAAAATGATACAAAGTATACTTTATATGCTGACTATTTATTCCGACACCCAGTCGGTATAAGGAAATCGCGTGGATCCGTAGCAGAATATTTATGAGTCATTGCAGACTATCTTATGGGTCAGTCTTACGGCCTAACGGCCGAGGTGAATCAAGGTCGTGGGGGGGGGAGGAACAATGATTTTCAGTTATAGAGTCGACCAAATGAGACTACTCACCCAATCTCATTGAATGAGCCCCTCAAGACGTCACAAACTGAATTGAAATCATTTGCTCAATGCTCAAATTCACATTGTTATTCCAGTGACTCGCCATTAACTCGTCCCTGAGGGCTCGACGACGGCATCCATGCCGTCAACGGTCACTTACATACCAATGTGAATTCGCTAGCTTCGGTGTATCTTTCGAGATAACAGTGCATTCTTTAGCTTTGATAGTGTTGGTTATTAGAGCTTAAAAGATATACTGATCAACTCTGGTACACGCATCAGGTACGTACCATGCAAATCAATACACTATTTGAATTTACATACGAAAAATTACAATCTAAAACCTTTTTCTACATTCTAAGCGTATGTTAAAGTCTAATAAAATCAGTACAATGAGGTATTGCAATGAGTAGGCTACCAAGAATATTTATCGGGTCATCATCAGAAAGTTATGAAGTCGCTTCAGCTTGTAACGCCTGTATGGACAGAAGTGCAGAAGGAACATTATGGCCAAAGATATTTGAACCCGGCGGTAGTACACTTTCATCGCTGAATGAAAAAGCTAACAATGTTGATTTTGCTCTATTTATTTTCACACCCGACGATTTAACGGTGATGCGTGGTAATGAAAAACCATCGATTAGAGATAACGTATTATTTGAGCTTGGTCTTTTTATAGGAGCAATAGGTCAGGAGCGATGTTTTATTCTTAGGCCAAGAGGTAGTGACTTTTTCATGCCCAGCGATCTGCTTGGTATAAACACTCAAGATTACAACGCAAATCGCTCTGATAATGAAATTGAGTCAGCAGTTAGCGCGGCCTGTTCGGCCTTCTTGAAACAGATGGCAAAACTTGGCCATTTTGTTAAAAAGACAAATGATTTTATTAAAAATCCACAGTTGCATAAGACATATGAACTTAATGAACTATCGCTAGAAATAATAGGAATCCTATTACCCTCTGTCACAAATGGAGAATTGTTTACTTATAATGAGCTTAATTCAAAATTAAAACACATTGCTCTACACAAATTCGATCTTGCTATAATCAAACTAGAGCGATTATCTTTAATTGAAAAATCAATCGATTCGGATTGGAATGGTAATGAATGGGTTGGCTATCGCTTAACTTCGGATGGTGTTGAATACGCTTTAGAACATGAAGAACATCTCGATAAAATAAATACGCCCATGCCTCAATATCTTCCTCCACAAAACACTTACATACTTCCACCAGTTACTCCAATTCTACCGCCAGAACTTCCATCCATAACACCTATTCCACCACCAAAGCTTCAAGATTAAGCATTACAAAAAAGCAAAACATGATTTTGGACATTAGGAACTATCAACATCAAAGCTAAAGGAATACACCATCCCCTCGGAGTTGCCGCAGGGCGAATGAAAGTCAGTGATTTTCGCGTTTATGAGCGAGAGGTAAGGATTGCCGAACTGGAGTGATTTACATGGATGTAAAGTGAGGACTTCAGAATCAATAGCACATTTGGCAATGAGCACAAGGGGCTTTCAACTCCGTTAGGGGCGTCATGGAGAATCCAAGGAATGTAGGACGAGCAGTCCTTCTTGGTCGACTCTTGATTAAAAAATTAGGGGGGGGTGAAGCCCCACGACTTTAACTTTAATCAAAACGAACACCCGAACTTAAAACTTAACCTCATAAAGCCCACTGTTTGGTGCAACCAAACGGCAATCCCCATAGATGGCGAAGCCATAATCCCAATTACTGCTACACTCAAATTCTGCGCGAAATGAACCACAAAAGGATTTGTTTATGGCGATTGCCTGCGTCAATACCCGAGCCAGTTGTGGGGTCGAAGCGCCCCAAGTCACAGTTGAAGTGCATCTCAGTAACGGCTTACCGGCATTTAATCTAGTGGGATTACCCGAAGCGTCGGTGAAAGAAGCCCGCGAGCGGGTGCGCAGCGCGCTGATTAATGCAGGATTCGAGTTTCCGATGCGGCGGATAACCGTTAACCTCGCGCCAGCAGATTTACCTAAACAAGGTGGCCGCTACGATTTACCCATCGCCGTGGGCATATTGGCCGCCTCGGAACAAATCCCTGCTAATAGTTTAAAAAATCTTGAGTTTGTCGGTGAGTTGGCACTGTCTGGGCACATACGTTATTGCCAAGGATTACTACCGGCGATTATCGCCGCTAAGCGCCAAGACCATACCTTGATATTGCCGCTGGATAATCGCCACGATGCCGAGTTAGTCGGCTATCCTAATGTGTTGTTTGGCTCGCACCTTCAAAGTCTGGCCGCCTATTTACAGGGGCAAAACCAACTGCCGACGTTAGCGCCGCAATTAGAATGGATAAGCCAAGAGACGCCTGAGTCCCATACCTGCCTGAGCGATGTGATTGGCCAATATCAGGCCAAGCAAGCACTCGAAATTGCCGCGGCGGGAAACCATAACCTCCTGATGCTTGGCCCGCCAGGTACGGGCAAAACCATGCTTGCCAGCCGCATGATGGCGCTATTGCCCGCGCTTAATTATGAGGAAGCATTAGAAGTGGCGGCGATTCATTCCGTTGCCGGACTCGACATTAAGCCGCAGCATTTTTTACAGCGACCATTTCGCTCGCCACACCACACAAGTTCATCGATATCCCTCGTGGGTGGCGGCAGTATTCCCAAACCCGGTGAAATTTCCCTCGCCCACCGTGGCGTGCTGTTTTTAGATGAAGTTGCCGAATTTCCTCGGAAAGTCTTAGATTGCCTGCGCGAGCCGATGGAGACCGGCGAAGTGGTGATTTCCCGCGCCGCCGCTAAGCTGACATTTTTGAGTCGCTTCCAACTAATCGCGGCGATGAATCCCAGCCCGAGCGGTGATATTGATAGCCAACACAGATCGAGCCCCGAACAGATTCAGCGTTATCTTTCACGACTTTCGGGCCCATTTCTCGACCGCTTCGATTTAACCATTGAAGTCCCCAAGCTCCCCGCGGGCACCTTAACTCAAGCCGCGCCGCAAACAGAGACCAGCCAAGATATCGCCAAACGGGTCAAACTAGCGCGTGAGCTGCAACTCGCCCGCGCTGGCGTGCTCAATAGTGAACTCACAGGGAAACAATTGAAACGCTTTAGCGGACTCAGTGACGCTGATTTAGTGTTTTTGGAACAAAGCGTGGTAAAGCTTGGCCTCTCGGTTCGCAGCTTCCACCGTATACAAAGAGTCGCGCGCACTATTGCCGATCTGGAACAAGTGCCTAACACAGAACGCCGCCATATTGCCCAAGCACTGGGTTATCGCGCTATGGATAGATTACTCGCCCGCTTATCCCAGCAATATTGAGTTTTCGCGGGAACAAATGTTAACAAATGCACCGACCAGCAGTGCCTAAGATTGAGCCAAACGCCGACACCGAGTAACATAGGCCTCCAATTTTTGTCAGGGGGCTCGGATGGGAACGCTGTTTTCACAGATAAAAGGCTGTATCGCATTTTTAGGCTACGTTATAAATACCGTCTTTTGGACAATCCCAATCCTGTTGGTCAGTTTTATAAAACTGATACCTATCAGTTCGTTAAGGACTGCAACTAGCCATGTACTCGACTTTTGTGCCAGCGCTTGGATCAGTGTTAATGGCGTAATTGAACGCTGCTTACATCCCGTTAAGATTGAACTGAGTGGTGACACCGACTTTTCCACTAAAGAGTGGTACATGGTGATAGCCAACCACCAGTCTTGGGTGGATATCCTGATCCTGCAGCGGATTTTTAATCGAAAAATCCCTTTCTTGAAGTTTTTCCTCAAGCAAGAACTGATTTTTGTGCCGATTTTAGGCCTAGCTTGGTGGGCGCTCGATTTTCCGTTTATGCGCCGTTATAGCACGGCACAGCTACGTAAAAACCCTAAGCTAAAGGGCAAAGACATTGAAATTACACGTAAAGCCTGTGCTAAGTTCAAGGCTAAACCGGTAAGTGTGATGAACTTTGTCGAAGGCACCCGCTTCAGCAAGGCTAAGCATCAAAAGCAGAACTCACAGTTCCAACATTTGTTAAAACCTAAAGCAGGCGGCATGGCCTTCGCACTATCGGCCATGGGTGAACAGATCCACAAGCTCGTCGATGTCTCCATTTATTACCCAGACGCAGTGCCAAGCTATTGGGACTACCTGACAGGTAAGTTGCCAAGCGTTAAAGTACACATCAAGGTCTCTGATATTGATCCTGCGATGCGCGGCGATTATATGAATGACCGCGATTTTAAAATTGGCTTCCAAGAACAACTGAATCAACTCTGGCTCACTAAGGATCAAGTGTTAAGCCAACTCGCTAGCCAAGCGAATAAAGAATAAAGGTAACGCCACTATGTTGAATTTCCTGCCCGGGCCAGTGTTGTTTATGCTGAGCTTAAGCTTGCTGATCATTAATACCGCCGTTTGGGGCTCGCTTATCAGCATAGGCGGAGTCGTAAAACTCATGATGCCAGCGCAAAGTGCACGTAATGCGGTGACTGCGGTTATGAATCGTTTTATGTGGGCGTGGGCCTGCTGCAACGGTGGCATTCTGTTTTTGATCGCTAAAATTGAGTGGGATGTCGAAGGGCTCGAAGGACTCGATAAAAACAGCTGGTACTTGCTGATCAGCAACCACCTCAGTGGCTTCGATATCGCCGCGCAAACTTATGTGTTACGCAACCATATTCCTATGTTGAAGTTCTTCCTCAAAAAAGAACTCATCTATGTGCCGATTATGGGACTGGGTTGTTGGGCGCTGGATATGCCATTTATGAACAGAACCAGCCCAGCAAAACTCAAGAAGAACCCAAAGCTTAAGGGCAAAGATTTAGCGACCACACGCCGCGCCTGCGAAAAATTTAAAAATATGCCCACGTCAATCATTAACTATGTTGAAGGCAGCCGGTTTACCCGTGATAAACATCAACGCCAAAACTCGCCTTATCAACATTTGTTACGTCCTAAAGCAGGTGGAATCGCTTTTACCCTATCGGCCATGGGTGAGCAATTTACTAACCTGCTGGATATGACAATTGTCTACCCAGATGCGCCTGACGATATTCTGTTTGGGGTGATGAACGGCAAGGTCAGCAAGATTATCGTGCGGATCAACGCCCTGCCCGTACCTCAAGTCGATCCAACGCGTTATTTCTCTGAGTCTGAGTATCGCGTCGAGTTCCAACGCTGGTTAAACCAAGTGTGGGCGGAAAAAGATCAACAAATTCATGCGTTACTGCAAACAAATCAAAATGTCGCGGATAGCGCCACCAGCACTAATCACACTCAAGCAAGCTAGCTCGTCTCTAGCTTTGCTCTAGTTCAGCAACGCATGCCGCTGCAGCGAATAACTCCAATTCATTGAATACGGTTATCCCTGCTGCACTGAGTTTTTCAGCCGTTAATTCTTGCCCCGCAATTAACTGTTTTACAAATTGACCATCGTAAATCTGCTTATTCCCACAGGATGGACTACGGGCTTTTAAAATCGCCACTTTAATCCCTTGTTGCTGCGCCAGCTTAAGCGCGAGATCGGCTCCCAGACTAAAAGCGTAGGTCACATCCTCACTCTGAGCGGTTAAGATACGCTGCCCAACCCGCTTGCCCGAGTAAACAACTGCTCACTAACACTTTTTCCACTGTCACCTCCAAGCGTGTCATTCCGCCCATAGCATAACGCGAAGGACAAACATGCCAAATGCATTTGGACTATTTCCCCCAAAGCCATCAACACCTGCAACAAGAACGGACGGCAAAAACCACCTCATTGTTGACAATTTAACATTTAAAAATTCATAAGCTAAAATATTAAAATCGAACAAATTAAAATAAAACTATAAAAATCATAACAATAAATAAAAAGCAATTAGGATGTAGACTTACGTCTAAGTAAACACATTGTTGACAATCCACCAAGGGAGGGCTATTTTTTACCCATTGTCGACAATCCTATTAATAGTGATGCGTTCTATGTTGAAGCAAGACACGACGTTCGTTTCTGATGACACTCAAGTTCCCCACCTGCATAAGGTCAAATCGACCTCGGCAGATAAAACGTCGACCACACTCGCCGATCAAATTTTGGTGCAGATCCAAACCAGCATCATCAAAGGCGAACTGCCTGCAGGCAGCAAGATTAACGAGCAAGCACTGGCCGAAAAATACGGCATCAGCCGCGGCCCGACCCGCGAAGCCCTGCAAACCTTAGAAAGACAACGCTTAGTGGTGCGCGCCCCCCATGTTGGCGCCCGCGTCGCACAACTGACAGTGAGCGAACTTAACGATTTATATCAACTTCGTAGCGTACTCGAAGGCATGGCCTGTGAACTGGCCGCCAGTCGTATTACCCCAGAACAATTAGCCAAGTTAGAAGATCTGCTCGCAACGCAAGAAGCGGCACTCGCCAAGGGAGATACCTACTTCCAAGAGGAAGGCGATGTCGATTTTCACTACCAAATTATTCAAGCCAGCGGTAACAAGCATCTGCAAGAAACCTTAGTCGGCGGCCTGTACCACCTGCTACGTATGTATCGCTACCAGTGCACTAATAAAAATCGCCCCGTGAAAGCGATTGCCGAACACAGACGCATAGTCGAAGCCATTGCCCAGCGCGATGGTGAACTCGCCAGTTTGCTGATGCGCCGCCATATCGAACAGGGGCGTAAAAATACCGAATTACGCTTAATTGAATTGCAAGCCAATGCAGCCGCAAAAGAAACCTTAGCCAACATTAGCTAAGTTCTTACGGCTCACTATGCCCACTTCCCATAAATGGAAAAGGATAAAACCATGACCCAAAGCGCAGGATTACGTTTTCGCCAAGCTCTCGCTAAGGCCAAACCGTTACAAATCGTTGGCACCACCAATGCCTATTTTGCCTTGATGGCAGAGCAAACTGGCTTCCAAGCCTTGTATCTTTCGGGCGCTGGCGTTGCCAATGCTTCCTACGGTTTGCCTGACTTAGGTATGACCTCAATGAACGACGTGCTGATCGATGCCGGTCGTATCACCTCAGCCACACAAGCGCCTTTATTGGTCGATATCGATACAGGCTGGGGCGGCGCATTCAATATTGCTCGCACCATCAAAGAATTCGAAAAAGTTGGCGTCGCCGCTGTGCACATGGAAGACCAAGTGTCGCAAAAGCGTTGCGGCCACAGACCTAACAAAGCGGTCGTGAGCATAGAAGAAATGGTCGATCGCATTAAAGCGGCCGTCGATGCCCGTACCGATCCTAACTTTGTGATCATGGCGCGTACGGATGCGGTTGCCGTTGAAGGCTTAGAAGCCGGTATCGAACGCGCGCAAGCCTATATTGCCGCCGGTGCCGACATGATCTTCGCCGAAGCCTTAACTGAGCTAGACCAATATCGCCACTTTAAAGCGCAAGTCAAAGCACCGATTTTGGCCAACATGACCGAATTTGGTCAAACCCAATTGTTCAATAAAGAAGAACTCGCCGAGGCGGGCGCCGACATGGTGCTCTATCCACTCGGTACTTTCCGTGCAGCCAACCAAGCGGCACTGAACGTCATGCAAGCGCTGATGAATGATGGTCATCAACGCAACGTGCTCGACACTATGCAGACCCGTAAAGACTTGTATAAGTATTTGGGCTACCACGCCTTTGAAGACAAGTTAGATCAACTGTTTAGCCAAGATAAATAGCTAAACAAACGAGAAAACAAAATACACAAGACCATGGATTGTCAGTAGAAGCGCAAGCTCATGTTGTTACTGAAACCCAGACGCTTTGCCCCAAGCAGCAAGGCGTCACCGAAAAGCTGCAACCCTACAGGATTTGGCGTTAAAGCAGATTTAACGTTAAACAAGTTACATAAAAAGTGCAGCCTTAACCAATAAATGTCGGCGAATGAACACTCAAAAATAAGTGCATTCATCCACCAGCAATAACCACACAGAGTTAACGGAAGGGAAGGATTATGTCAGAAGCTAAAAAACTAAGCGGCGCAGGACTACGTGGCCAAAGCGCAGGCGAAACCGCATTAAGCACAGTGGGCGTGTCAGGCTCGGGCCTCACGTACCGCGGTTATGATGTGAAAGATCTCGGTGAAAACGCCACCTTCGAAGAAGTCGCCTATCTCATTCTTTACGGCGAGTTGCCCACTCAAGCCCAGCTTGATGCCTACAAAACCAAACTCAAAGGCCTTCGCGGTCTGCCGCAAGCCTTAAAAGAAGTGTTAGAGCGCATTCCTGCCGAAACTCATCCTATGGATGTGATGCGTACTGGTTGCTCTATGCTGGGCAATTTAGAAGCCGAGCACAACTTTAGCGAACAGAGTGAAATCACCGACCGCCTATTGGCTGCGTTCCCATCGATCATCTGTTACTGGTATCGCTTTAGTCACGATGGCGTGCGTATCGACACTGAAACCGATGACGATCAAATTGGCGCACACTTCCTGCACTTATTACATGGTAAAGCGCCGTCGGCACTGCATGCTAAAGTAATGGACGTATCGTTAATTCTTTATGCAGAACATGAATTTAACGCATCAACCTTTACCGCTCGCGTCTGTGCTTCGACTCTGTCAGACATGCATTCATGCGTCACTGGCGCCATTGGTTCACTGCGCGGCCCGCTGCATGGCGGCGCGAACGAAGCGGCGATGGAACTGATCCAAGACATGAAAGATGAAGCCGATGCGCGCAACATCTTAATGGGTAAACTGGAGCGTAAAGATAAGATCATGGGCTTTGGCCACGCGATTTACCGCGATAGCGATCCACGTAATGCCATCATCAAAGAATGGTCAGAAAAACTGGCTGCCGCCAACGGTGACGACCGTCTATACCGCGTATCGGTTGCCTGTGAAGCCCTGATGTGGGAACAGAAAAAACTCTTCTGTAATGCTGATTTTTTCCACGCCAGCGCATACCACTACATGGATATTCCGACTAAGTTGTTCACGCCAATCTTCGTGTGTTCACGCGTCACAGGCTGGGCGGCGCACGTAATGGAGCAACGCTCTAACAACCGCATCATCCGCCCAAGTGCCGATTATGTAGGCGTTGCCCCCCGTAAAGTGGTGCCAATTGCTAACCGTTAAGCAAAACTGACCACACTTGGCGCGAGATTTCACTCAACGTGATGCTCGCGCCGACTTCATTTTCCGAAATGGATGATGTTATGAGCACTGTTATGAACACCCAATATCGCAAGCCCTTACCCGGCACCAAACTCGATTACTTCGATACCCGCGAAGCCGTGGAAGCCATTGAGCCAGGCAGCTACGCCAAGCTGCCTTATACCTCGCGCGTTTTAGCTGAAAACTTAGTCCGCCGCTGCGCGCCTGCGGACTTAACCGCATCGCTAAAACAGATTATCGAATCTAAGCAAGAACTCGATTTCCCTTGGTTTCCTGCCCGTGTGGTGTGCCACGACATTTTAGGCCAAACCGCCTTAGTTGACCTTGCGGGTCTGCGTGATGCGATTGCGGCGAAAGGGGGCGACCCAGCTAAAGTGAACCCAGTGGTGCCAACTCAATTAATTGTCGATCACTCACTCGCTGTCGAATTTGGCGGTTTCGATAAAGACGCCTTTGCTAAAAACCGCGCCATCGAAGACAGACGCAACGAAGACAGATTCCACTTTATTGATTGGACGCAAAAAGCCTTTAAAAACATTGATGTTATCCCTCAGGGTAACGGCATCATGCACCAAATTAACTTAGAGCGTATGTCCCCTGTGGTGCATGCTCGCAATGGCGTGGCCTTCCCCGACACTTTAGTTGGCACCGACAGCCACACGCCACACGTTGATGCTCTGGGCGTTATCGCCATTGGTGTCGGCGGGCTAGAAGCCGAAAGCGTGATGCTGGGACGCGCATCTTATATGCGTCTGCCGGACATTATCGGTGTAGAGCTCACGGGCAGGCCGCAAGCTGGCATCACAGCGACCGATATCGTACTGGCGCTGACCGAGTTTTTACGCGCACAAAAAGTTGTGTCTTCTTACTTAGAGTTCTTCGGCGAAGGCGCCGCAGCGCTGACACTGGGCGATCGCGCCACCATTTCGAACATGACGCCTGAATTTGGCGCCACCGCAGCCATGTTCTATATCGATCAACAAACGCTGGATTATTTGACCTTAACCGGCCGCGAAGCCGAGCAAGTCAAACTGGTTGAAACCTATGCAAAAACTGCAGGTTTGTGGAGCGATGACTTAAAACAGGCCGAATATCCACGCGTACTGCATTTTGATTTATCTTCGGTGGTGCGCACCATTGCAGGACCATCAAACCCACATGCACGGGTGCCAACATCAGAATTGGCTCAGCGCGGCATTAGCGGTGTGGTCGAAAACGAACCCGGCTTAATGCCAGATGGCGCTGTGATCATCGCCGCCATCACTAGCTGTACCAACACCAGCAACCCACGCAACGTGATTGCCGCGGGTCTGATTGCCCGCAACGCCAACGCCAAAGGCTTAACTCGTAAACCTTGGGTCAAAACCTCACTGGCCCCCGGCTCAAAAGCGGTGCAGTTGTATTTGGAAGAAGCCAAGCTATTACCAGAGCTTGAACAGCTCGGTTTTGGCATTGTTGGTTTTGCCTGCACGACATGTAACGGCATGAGCGGCGCGCTGGATCCTGTGATTCAAAAAGAAGTGATCGACCGCGACTTGTACGCCACCGCTGTATTATCGGGTAACCGCAACTTTGATGGCCGTATTCATCCCTATGCTAAACAAGCCTTCTTAGCATCGCCGCCATTGGTCGTCGCCTACGCAATTGCCGGCACCATACGTTTCGATATCGAAAAGGATGTGCTGGGATTAGATCATGATGGTAAACCAGTCAAACTTATCGACATTTGGCCATCGGATGAAGAAATCGATGCCGTGATTGCGACCAGTGTTAAACCTGAGCAGTTCCGCAAAGTGTACGAGCCTATGTTCGATTTAGCCGTCGATTACGGCGAGCAAATTAGTCCGCTGTACGATTGGCGCCCGCAATCTACTTATATTCGTCGCCCACCTTACTGGGAAGGCGCATTGGCGGGTGAACGCGCACTCAAGGGCATGCGGCCACTAGCGGTGCTGGGTGACAACATCACCACCGACCATTTATCGCCGTCGAACGCCATTATGCTCGACAGCGCCGCGGGCGAATACCTGCACAAGATGGGCTTGCCGGAGGAAGACTTTAACTCCTACGCCACCCACAGGGGCGATCACTTAACTGCCCAGCGCGCAACCTTTGCCAATCCTAAACTTAAAAACGAGATGGCAATTATTGACGGTAAAGTGCAACAAGGCTCACTGACGCGTATCGAGCCCGAAGGCCAAGTGACCCGCATGTGGGAAGCGATTGAAACCTATATGGAACGTAAGCAGCCACTGATCATCATAGCGGGCGCAGACTACGGCCAAGGTTCGTCCCGCGACTGGGCAGCCAAAGGCGTGCGTTTAGCGGGCGTTGAGGCCATTGTTGCCGAAGGTTTCGAGCGCATTCATCGCACTAACTTAGTGGGTATGGGCGTGCTGCCGCTGGAATTTAAAGCCGGCGACAACCGCGCGACTTACGCCATCGACGGCACCGAAGTGTTCGATGTCCTCGGCACGCCAGCGCCACGAGCAGATTTGACCGTCGTCATCACCCGTAAAAACGGTGAGCGCATCGAAGTGCCAGTAACCTGTCGTCTCGATACCGCCGAAGAAGTCTCAATCTACGAAGCGGGCGGCGTATTACAACGCTTCGCGCAGGACTTTCTCGAATCGAATCAGGCTTAAATCGAACCTTGTTTGAGCCGAGTCTTGAATCAAGGCTCGGCTCAAGTAAAACGCGAATATCAGCTAAAGATAAGCTAGCTAAACCGAGCGCCAATAACTTCCCCAATTAAGCTACTGGCGCTCATTTGGATTCCATTGGGAGTCCTTTTGGAGTCAATCAATGAATGCTTCAACAACCCACGCGCCACAAATCAAAGTTGCTGCGACCTATATGCGCGGCGGCACCAGTAAAGGCGTGTTTTTCCGTCTGCAGGATTTACCTAAAGCCGCACAAGTTGCTGGCCCTGCCCGTGATGCGCTACTGCTGCGAGTGATTGGCAGCCCAGACGCTTACGGCAAACAAATCGATGGCATGGGCGGCGCCACCTCAAGCACCAGTAAAACCGTGATCCTCTCCCCTAGCACCCAAACCGATCACGATGTCGATTACCTGTTCGGCCAAGTGGCCATCGATAAACCCTTTGTCGATTGGAGTGGTAACTGCGGCAACTTAACCGCCGCCGTCGGCGCCTTTGCCATCAGCAATGGCTTAATTGATACGGCCCGCATTCCACAAAATGGCATCTGCACTGTGCGTATTTGGCAAGCCAACATAGGCAAAACCATTATCGCCCATGTGCCCATCACTAAAGGTGAAGTGCAAGAAACAGGGGATTTTGAGCTCGATGGTGTGACCTTTCCCGCCGCCGAAGTGCAAATCGAATTTATGAATCCGGCTGCTGACGAAGATGCCCATTCTAACGGAGGGGGTAGCAGCATGTTCCCGACGGGCAATGTTGTTGATGTGCTAGAAGTGCCGGGTATTGGCAGCTTTAAGGCCACTATGATTAACGCTGGCATTCCCACCATTTTTATCAATGCTGAGGACTTAGGCTACACAGGCACTGAGCTGCAGGATGATATTAACAGCGACACGGCGGCACTGGCTAAATTTGAAACAATTCGCGCCTATGGCGCTGTGCGTATGGGCTTGATTTCGCATATAGATGAAGCGATTACGCGCCAACATACGCCCAAGGTCGCCTTTGTTGCTAAACCCAAAGCCTATGTGTCATCGAGCGGCAAGCCCGTCAATACCGATGATATCGACTTGCTCGTGCGCGCGCTGTCGATGGGTAAACTGCACCACGCCATGATGGGCACAGCTGCAGTGGCAATTGGCACAGCAGCAGCGATCCCCGGCACCTTAGTTAACTTAGCCGCTAGCGGCGACACTAAGGACAAAATAGATGCGGTGCGCTTTGGTCATCCCTCTGGCACGCTGCGTGTTGGGGCTGAGGCGTCAATGGTTAACGGCGAATGGACAGTTGTTAAAGCCATTATGAGCCGCAGTGCCCGCGTGCTAATGGAAGGTTTTGTGCGAGTACCGAGCGAGTGTTTCTGATCGTTTATCTGGTTTTAGATTCAATAGCTAAAGGCGCGCAAGGAAGAGGATTCAAATGAAAAAAACAACGGCATTACGACAAATGCTCAGTGGTAGCGATATTCACGTCGCCCCAGGCGTTTACGATGGTATGACCGCACGTTTAGCTGAACAAACGGGTTTTAAGCTGATTTATGCCAGTGGCGGCGCGATTGCGAGAAGTTGTGGTTTCCCCGATATAGGCATGCTGAGCTTTAGCGAAGTGCTGCATCGACTCGAGCAAATGGTCGAAGTGACCCAAGTGCCCATCATAGCGGATGCGGATACTGGGTTTGGTAATGCCATCAACGTGAGTCGCACAGTAAAAGCCTTTGAGCGAGCGGGTGTCGCAGCATTGCACTTGGAAGATCAAACCTTTCCAAAGCGCTGCGGCCATCTGAATGATAAATCTTTGGTGAGTACCCAAGAAATGGTGCACAAAATCCGTGTTGCCAAGAATAGCCAAACTGACCCAGATTTTACCTTAATTGCTCGCACTGATGCGATTGCCGTTGAAGGATTCGATGCTGCAATGGAACGCTCACATGCGTATTTAGCAGCGGGTGCCGACGTGATTTTTGTCGAAGCGCCCGAAACCATTGAGCAAATTGAATTGATCGCTAAGCATATTAAGCAGCCTAAGCTCATCAATATGTTCCACAGTGGTAAAACACCGCTGGTGTCGAAGGACAGACTGCAAGCATTGGGATACAAGTTCATTATTATTCCCTCAGACTTACAGCGAGCGACTATCCATGCTTGTCAGCACACCTTACGCACCATTCTCGAGCAAGGTGACAGTGGCAGTATTGCCGAGCAGATGGTGTCGTTTGCAGAGCGTGAGCGGATCATAAATACACAAGCATATTTGGATCTTGACCTTGGCTATGGACGTAACTGAGTCAATGCAAGTTTAACCCTGCCATCTAAACGCTAAAACAGTTCAACCAAAGACCTTGCTTCTCCCCCTTCCGGCAAGGTCTTTTTCTATTCCCCTTCATGATTTTAGTGACTCTGCGCACTGCTTTTCGCTGCATTTGTCGCAGCATCATATGTTGGCCTATCTTAAACAGTGCTAAGATTCTTAAGCTTAAACACGAGAAAAAAAGCTCATCATAACCAGCACAAAGACACTAAAACAGCATATTTGAGCTATCGCGTGATCGATGACTGAATCGCGCCCATCGATTTTGGTTGTTTTTAAACCAAGTCAGCAATTTAAGCTAAAGTTTTTACAATAAAATGGCATTTAAGGTCTAGGCTAAGAACTAAACTAAATAGAAACCTAATCAGGATGGGTCCGTTTTTTGGTAGGGGAAAATTTGAGTCAACTAATCCACAAGCTAGTGCTAGGCGCGCTTTGTATCCTAAGTTTGTGGGGGATCTCGTGCAATGGATTAGCTCAACCATTGAGCGCGGCTTTCACGCAGCTTAAATTTGAACATATTCGCAGTGAAGATGGTCTCAACCAGAATACGATTACCAGCCTGTTTATGGACAGTGCTGGCATGTTGTGGATTGGTACTCAAGATGGTTTGCATGCCTACAACGGTCATGACTTCACCATTTTTACCCATTCCCCCAACGATCCTAGCAGTATTTCAGAAAGTTATGTCTCTGACATTATCCAAGATTCCGAAGGCTACATTTGGGTTTCCACATTCAGCCAAGGGGTTAATCGACTCGATTTGAGTACAGGGACCTTTGAGCACTTTGGCCAAGAACAAGGTCTGACCGATCCCCGCACCACCAAACTCAGCATAGTGGGTAATACACTCTGGATTGGCACTAAAGCAGGACTATTTTCCCTGTCGACCAAAACCAAACGCATTACCCAAGTGAGTTTAGGTAATAGCGTCGAGCCCTATATCACTAGCTTAGCCAATGTTGAAAACACTTACCTGCTGGCAGGTACCCAAGATAGCGGCACCTTTGCCGTCAGTGCAAATACCATCACTCGCTTAAACGTGCCGCAAAATGTTACTGCCTATCAAATTAAAGCGAACTCAGCCTACTCGATCACTTTAGCCCTAGGTGGACAACTATGGCACTACAACTTGGCCTCGCAGCAGGGCGAAATCCTCTGGCAGACTGACGATAACGTGCCTTACATTAAGGATTTTATCCAAACCGAACAGGGTGATTTTTGGGTCGTCGGGCCTGAAGCGGGTCTCATTCAACTCGAGAGAAACGATAAAACATTCACTGCGACCTACCATAGGTATGATTCTAAGCGCACTAACAGTATCAGTGAAAATAACATACTGAGTGTACTACAAGATCCCTTTGGCAACTTATGGCTAGGCGCCAGTTATTCGGGATTAGATAAAATTAATACCCGTCGCCAGTATTTTCAGCATATTTTCGAATACACCACGGAGCTGTCGCAACAGAGCAACAATATTCGCACCTTATTCCGCAGCAAAGATGATGCCCTCTGGATAGGCACTGAAGGCGCAGGGCTTAAGCGCATGTTAGCTAACGGTAAATATGAGCACTATACGGAGCGATTTGCTAACGCCTTAGGGGTGCATCAACGCAATTTAAACCTCACCCTGCGAGATATTGCCCAAGACAAAGCGGGCGTGCTCTGGTTTGCCACTAACTATGGACTTGGTCGACTATCGCCAGAGGGAGATTTCCAATTACTCAAGGTCTCAGCAAGTACAGACCAAGGCTCTGAAGCCAATTACATCCGAAGTTTAGAAATTGATGATCAAGGCCATCTCTGGGTCGCAACGACCCACGCCCTCTATCGCAAGGCTATCGATACCGATGAATTTACTTTTATCTCATTGGCACATATTGATAATTTCCATCCGGCACAAAACCAGTTTTTAATCCTAAGAGCGCACAAAGATACGCTTTGGATAGGCACACTCGATGGCCTGCTGAAACTGGATATGAAAACGGGCATAGGTAAATCTTACTTCCACCAATCCTCAGATAAAAAAAGTCTAATTAACAACCGTGTCCGCGATATTTTGGTGACTCAGGCGGGTGAGGTGTGGTTCGCCACCCATGGCGGGATCAGTAAGTTACCCTCACAAGATGCCGATGCAGGCTTTACTCATTACACCCGCGAGCAGGGATTACCAAGCGATACCATTTACGCCTTACTTGAGGACCAAGAACATAATATTTGGTTTAGCAGCAATGCCGGCATAGGCAAACTTGACCCTAAAACCAATCGCGTCATCATATTCAACGAACAGGAAGGATTGCAGGCACTGGAGTTTAACGGCGGCGTAAAACTCCAGGACAGCGATGGTGATCTTTGGTTTGGTGGCATTAATGGCATCAATCGTTTCAATCCAGAGTCGATTCCAGATCAACGACCCGATGTTAAAGTCGCGCTCACTGGCTATAGCATTGCGGGAAAAGGCCATATGATTCTCGATTTAAGCCGCCCCCCTAGCATAGTGATGGACTATAGCGATCAGCTAATCAGTTTTGAGGTGACCTCATTGGATTTCAGCTACACGGGTAGAAACCGTTTCAGCTATTATCTCGAAGGGTTTGATAACAGATGGCATGAGCTACCCACAGGCAATGAAATCACCTTCACTAACATCAATCCTGGCCATTACCGATTACATGTTCGTCATGGGCTGCAATATAACTCAGAAGGTGCCTATGCGCTGCTTGTCGATCTGAATGTGCAAGCCCCCTTCTATCGCTCTCAGTTCGCCTATGTACTTTACAGCTTACTGACTTTAGGGCTGCTGGCTTGGACTATTATCTGGCGTAGGAACAAACGCCAACAACAACGTGAATTTGAAACCAGTATCCGCGCCTCAGAGGAGCGGCTAAAGCTGGCACTTTGGGCGTCTGGCGATGGCATGTGGGACTGGAACATACCCGAAAACCAAGTCTATCGTACCAATATGGACTCTTCGATTCCCCATTGGAACAGCAGCAATATTGCCCATGAGAGCATGCACTCTGAAGACAGAGAGAGATTCAAACTTGAGCTAAACGAGCACCTTCAAGGCCGCTCGCCTTTCTTCGAAGCCGAGTACCGTGTCGAACGCTCACCGGGTAATTGGGTGTGGATTTTAGACCGTGGCAAAGTGGTTGAAAAAGATAGCCTAGATAACCCAATCCGCATGACAGGGACTAATCGTAATATCACCTCTCGTAAACTGATTGAGAACGAGCTGGTATTGTCCTCGCAAGTGCTCAACAGTATGAATGAAGCGGTTGTCGTTGCGGGCCTAGACTATCGCATTCGCTCGGTTAACCCTGCCTTTTGTGCCATTACTGGCTACACAGAGCGCCAAATCACCGACAGGCATTTCATTCATTTAGCCTTTGGGCGCCAACAGCGTGAATTGTTCAATACCATTGAACAACAGCTACTGCGCCATAAACATTGGGTCGGGGAACTGTGGATCCGCAATAAACAACGGCAGGCGATTTTAGTCTGGCTTGAGATCAACCAAGTTATCGATATTAAAGGTGAAACCAGTCACTTCGTCGCGGTATTTACCGACATCACACAGCGGAAAAAAGCCGAAGAAGATCTGCGTTTCCTCGCCAGTTTCGACACCTTAACGGGCCTGCCAAACCGAACCTTATTCCAAGACAGGCTCAATCACGCGATAACCCAAGCGCATAGGGCGAACAATATCGTCGCCTTACTGTTTTTAGATCTTGACCGCTTTAAACATATCAACGACTCCATGGGGCATCATGTCGGCGATTTACTGCTCAAAGCCGTAGCTAGAAGACTGCAAAATGCAGTGCGCGATGGCGATACGGTCGCACGCCTAGGCGGTGATGAATTTACCATTATTTTAGAAGGGGTGGCGAAAACCAAAGCCGCCACTTTGATCTCAGAGAAAGTACTCAGAGCATTCCAAACGCCCTTCTTATTGGACGATAAAACGCTGACCATTTCGACCTCCATCGGCATCAGTCTCTATCCAAACGATGCCGACAACGCCGACTCGCTGATTAAATTTGCCGATACTGCCATGTACCACGCGAAATCCTCAGGTAGAAATAACTTCCAGTTTTATACTTCTAAGTTAAATGAAATTGCCACTCGCCATGTGCAACTCGAAAGTGGGCTAAAAGAGGCGATTCAGCGCAACGAATTGAGCTTAGTTTATCAGCCTAAGTTCTGTTTAAAGGATGGTTCACTCACTGGAATAGAAGCACTTTTACGTTGGCATCACACTGAACTTGGCCCCATTTCCCCCGTCGAGTTTATTCCGCTGGCGGAAGAAACCGGCATCATCACTCAAATTGGTCATTGGGTGATCAATCAAGCCTGCCAGCAATTAGCCGAATGGAACAGCTTAGGATTCAACGGTATCACAGTCGCCGTTAACCTATCGGCTCGCCAACTTAAGGCCGATATTATCTCCACTATAGAAGTTGCCTTGGCAGTATCAGGTCTCCCGGCACAATCCCTTGAGCTTGAACTGACAGAGTCGATGATCATGGGCAATCCGCAGGAGTCTGTCAGCATTTTATCTAAACTCAAAGCCCTAGGCTTGACCATAGCGGTGGATGATTTTGGGACGGGTTATTCGAGCCTAAGTTATCTCAAACGCTTCCCGATAGACACGCTGAAAATTGATCGAGAGTTCGTCAGAGATATCACCAACGATCCCGACGATGCGGCCATCACCAGCGCCATTATCGCACTCGCCCACAGTTTAGACCTCAACGTTGTCGCCGAAGGCGCAGAGACCCAAGAACAACTCAACTTCTTGGCGATGCAGGGTTGCGATCAAGTACAAGGTTTCTTACTCAGTAAACCCTTAAGTGCCGCGGATTTTTTAACTTTGCTCAAAAATCAATCTAAGCCACAGCCGATTTGATTTGATTTGAGGCGAAGCCTACAAATGTCATCGTCAAAATCAGCCAATAAAAAAGGCTCCTAGGAGCCTTTAATCATCACCACAACATCCACGTTCAACACGCTTAACCCAGCCTTCAGGACCTTGAATGTGGCCCTTTTGGATTTCGGTATACAGTTTGTAGATGCGCTGAACATGCTCGCCCACTTCACCATTACCGACAGTGACTATGTGGCCATCTTCAAAAATGTAGGAACCCACAGCTGAAACCACAGCTGCTGTACCAAAACCACCCGCCTCGATAATTTCACCAGATTCGATATCGGCGATAAATTGATCAAGCATGACAGTCTCTTGGCGCACTTCACAACCAAGCATCTCACCCAATTCCATGATGGATTGCGAGGTGATCGACTTAAGAATGGTATCGGTGAAGGTCGGAATGATCACAGTGCCATCTTTTAAGATGTGGAAATGGTTCATCGCACCCGCTTCTTCAATCTGTTGATTGGTCGAGTCGAGATATAACACTTGCGATGCACCAAAGGCTGCCGCGGCTTTACCCGCACGCAACGACGCCGCATAGTTACCCGCCGCTTTTGAGGCGCCAGTGCCGCCCGATACCGCGCGATGGAAAGTTTTGCTGATCAGTAAGCGTATGCCTTTGTTCACGCCCGCTGCGTAATAAGCACCACTTGGGCTTAATACCACACAGAAGGTATAACGCGTGCTTGGGCTAACAGAGAGACGGTCTTCGGTCGCAAAAATAAAGGGGCGAATATACAGACACGCACCTTCTTGCATCGGGAACCACAGGCGATCGACATCGATCAACGCATTGATCGCATCCATCTGTACTTGTTCATCGATATTAGGAATACAGACGATATCGGCGGAGCGATTCATCCGCTCGGCATTCTTATTAATGCGGAAAGTATAAATCTCACCGTCTTCGTGCATAAAGGCTTTCACGCCTTCGAAGATCGACTGGCCATAATGCAACGCCATTGCACCCGGTGCCATTTCAAATGGACCATAAGGAACGATGCGCGGATCGCACCATTGTCCGTCATGATAATCCATCAAAAACATATGATCGGTTCTGAGGCTACCAAAGCCCACATTCCCCTCGGGCTTGAATTGCTCAGTACGGCGCTCGGACGCAGGTTTTAAATTGTAAGTTATTTCCATCGCATACCACCTTGATTACTGAACAAGCAGACTAGGGAGCGACAGGAATAAAGTCAAGAGGGGCGCGCATATCTATACCCAAACAATCTGAAGATGCAGGATTCAGCGGCTGATGTTAACGGAATGGTAACGCACTTTAGGCAAGGCCCTTTATTGCTCCGGCATAAATGGCATTCACGCCATCCATGGCGATTGCGGTTATTTGCGGACCTAGTGGGCTAAGTTAAAAATAACCAACACAGCATAAAGTGCATTAAAACCCGCCGGGACGGAGCGCCTAGGGCTCAGCCTTTCACACTGCCTTAGATACAAGATAAAACAATCCGCATTGGGTCACACATAAT
>NZ_VXCT01000026.1:0-68459 GCF_052850535.1 Shewanella sp. 1180_01 | reverse complement strand
CGGTTGATTTAAATTTTTGACTGCCAACCCGAAGGTTAAGCAGTTTCGATTAACTCAACACCTGTGAGTGTCCACACAGATTTCTTGTTTTATCTTGTTAAAGAGCAACTCAACCTCATAAGAGAAGGTGAGTACCACACTGAGCGTCGAACGCTTCCAGTTGGCTAGGGCTGCGTATTCTACGCATTTCCCATTTCGCGTCAAGGAGTTTTTTCAACTTCTTGCTCCGATTGAATTAAGTACCATTCTCAATAGAGAGTAAGCCATTCAATTCAATCTAACTCGCCAGCTTGCTTTCGCTATCTGCCGTGTCAGTGGATGCGCATTATAGGGAGATTGAGAAAGTGCGCAACCCCTATTTTAAGGAAATTTGCAGTTAATTCATATTCTTCAAGCTAATCACATCATACCCACCACTTACCCCCAAAGTTATCCACAATTCAGTCAAAATAATGCCTTTGCTCGACATTATCCTTCTCAAAAAGCCATTAGATGATTTGTAGGTAAGTATGTAAGTAGAAGAATTTAGTCTTTCAAAAGGAAGATTAAGCGAGGTGAAGCCTGATACTTATTAGGAGCACGCCTTAGTTAATTGCCTAATAACAATGTTAGCCATTTATGAAAACCGAGCCTGTTATATGGGAGAGCCGAGACATCAATATTTAAAGGGGTTATTTGTACATATATATGTGGAGGAGAAACTGACCTACAAAAAAGCCAGCTTGCGCTGGCTTTTTACATCAAGTTACCTTAACGGCAATCGATTACACTGTAGTCTGGAAAATCACTTCCGATGCCTTTTGTGTATAAGACTCGATTTGGTCGAAGTTCAAGTAACGGTAAGTGTCAGCCGCAGTGGCGTCTAACTCTTTTGCGTATTCTTGATATTCTTCAGGTGACGGCAGACGACCTAACAGTGCAGCAACCGCAGCAAGTTCAGCGGAGGCTAAGTAAACGTTAGCACCTGTACCTAAACGGTTAGGGAAGTTACGGGTAGAAGTCGATACTACAGTCGAACCTTCAGCTACACGTGCTTGGTTACCCATACACAGTGAACAACCTGGGATCTCGATGCGCGCGCCTACACGACCGAAAATTGCGTAGTAGCCTTCTTCAGTCAGCTGATCTCTGTCCATTTTAGTCGGTGGAGCAATCCACAGACGGGTTGGCAGGGTTTTAGCAAACTTGTCTAGCATCTTACCGGTTGCGCGGAAGTGACCAATGTTGGTCATACAAGAACCGACGAACACTTCGTCAATCTTAGTTTGCGCAACAGATGACAGCAGTACTGCATCATCAGGATCGTTTGGCGCACACAGGATTGGCTCTTTGATGTCGTTTAAATCGATTTCGATCACTGCAGCGTACTCAGCATCTTTATCGGCGCTCATCAGTTCAGGATTCGCTAACCACTCTTCCATGCCTTTGATACGACGTTCAATGGTACGACGATCGCCGTAACCTTCAGCGATCATCCACTTCAGCATGATGATGTTTGAGTTCAGGTATTCGATGATAGGTTCTTTGTCTAACTTGATGGTACAACCGGCAGCAGAGCGCTCAGCTGAAGCATCAGACAGTTCGAAAGCTTGTTCAACTTTCAAGGTTTCAAGACCTTCGATTTCCAGTACGCGACCAGAGAAGATATTGACTTTACCTTTCTTCTCAACGGTCAGCATGCCCAGTTCAATGGCTTTTAATGGGATAGCATGGACCAGATCACGCAGTGTGATACCGGGTTGCATTTTGCCCTTGAAGCGCACTAATACTGATTCCGGCATGTCGAGCGGCATAACGCCAGTCGCCGCAGCAAACGCCACTAAGCCAGAACCTGCTGGGAATGAAATACCAATTGGGAAACGCGTGTGTGAGTCACCACCGGTACCAACGGTATCTGGTAGTAGCATACGGTTTAACCATGAGTGGATAACACCATCGCCTGGACGCAGTGATACACCGCCGCGGTTCATGATGAAATCTGGCAGAGTATGATGCGTGTTCACATCAACAGGCTTTGGATAAGCCGCAGTGTGACAGAATGACTGCATAGTCAAATCAGCACTGAAACCTAAGCAAGCTAAATCTTTCAGCTCGTCACGGGTCATAGGACCTGTGGTATCTTGTGAACCGACAGAAGTCATCTTAGGTTCGCAGTATTGGCCAGGACGCACGCCAGCTACGCCGCATGCTTTACCAACCATCTTCTGCGCCAGCGTGTAACCTTTACCTGTGTCAGCCACGTCTTGTGAACGCACGAATACGTCAGATACGCCTAAACCTAATACTTCACGGGCTTTGTCAGTTAAACCACGACCGATGATCAGTGGAATACGACCACCAGCACGCACTTCGTCTAACAGCACGTCAGTTTTTAAGCTAAATTCTGAAATTACTTCGTCGCTATCGTGACGCTTAACCACACCGGCGTATGGGTAGATGTCAATCACATCGCCCATTTCCATTTTGTTTACGTCAAGCTCGATTGGCAGTGCGCCCGCATCTTCCATAGTGTTGAAGAAAATCGGTGCAATTTTACCGCCAAGGCAGAAACCGCCAGCGCGCTTGTTAGGGACGAATGGAATATCATCGCCCATAAACCACAGTACTGAGTTAGTCGCAGATTTACGTGATGAACCCGTACCGACAACGTCACCCACATACACTAATGGGAAACCTTGCGCTTTTAACGCTTCAATTTTTTTCACTGGGCCAACGGCGCCAGCAACATCAGGCTCGATACCATCACGGGCGTTTTTCAGCATAGCTAACGCGTGTAATGGAATATCAGGACGTGACCAAGCATCGGGTGCAGGTGACAAGTCATCGGTGTTGGTTTCACCAGAAACTTTAAATACTGTCAGAGTGACTTTGTCGGCAAGTTTTGGACGGTTTAAGTACCAATCTGCATTCGCCCACGCTTCAACCACTTGCTTAGCAAACTCATTGCCCGCTTCCATCTTCTCAACCACATCGTGGAAAGAATCAAACATCAACAGAGTGTGAGATAAGGCTTTAACGGCTAAAGGTGCTAACGCTGGGTTATCCAGCTGCGCGATCAGAGGTTCGATGTTGTAGCCGCCTTGCATTGTGCCTAATAACTCAGTAGCACGCTCAGCAGACAAAATAGGTGATTTTTCAGTGCCTTTGGCAACCGCATCTAAGAAAGCAGCTTTAACATAAGCGGCTTCATCAACACCTGGGGGAATTCGATTTTCAAGCAGGTCGAGAACGAAAGCCTCTTCACCTGCGGGTGGGTTTTGAACTAACTTAACCAGTTCAGCCACTTGATGTGCATCTAATGGCTTAGGGACTACGCCCTCTGCAGCACGTTCTGCGACGTGTTTACGATATGCTTCTAGCACGGCAACATTCCTCTTTGTTTGGCGCTCTAACAACGAAACTGCACGTCTTCTTAATTGAAGCTGACAGTCCGACATGATCGACCCGTATTTCCGGCCTGCAGTATACTACAGCTTTGCAAAAGTATGAATCAGGTCACACTCGGCAAAAAGCGAAATAAGGACTAAATCCGGCGGCGAATGCCAACTTACGGGAATATTAAAACAAGTGAAATTAGACAATAGTTTGAAAACAGACAAAAAACCATACACTACAAATAGTTAACAATGTTTCATTAATTTTAAATCGAACAGGTAATTTTCAGCGCCCTAGATAAAATATGTGTAAATTTTTCTCATCTTGCGGCATTTTGGCTTTTAAGATGCAGTGCGAGAACTTACACTCAGGCTTAATTTACTGCATATCCCAGTTATTTCCCCAGTCCATCGGAGCACCAATGACATCCCTTAGCATTCAAGCCGTTATTTTTGATATGGATGGCGTTTTAATCGATTCAGAACCCTTATGGCAGCAGGTCGAGTATGAAGTGTTATCCGCACTTGGCGTGCCCGTGACCATAGAAACGATTCAACAAACCACTGGTTTACGTATCGATCAATGCGTCGATTATTGGTACCACAAGGCTCCTTGGCCTCACTACGATAATGCCAAGGTCAGCCAAGCGATTGTCGATAAGGTCGCCAGTGAAATTCTGGTTAGCGGCGAAGCTATGCTGGGCGTTCACGAAGCGATTGACCACTGCCAAGCACTGGGTCTTAAAATCGGCTTAGCCACCTCCTCGTTTTACACTATTATCGAGGCAGTTCTCTCTAAGTTAGGACTCAGCGATAAATTTATGGCGGTGCAATCTGCCGAGGGCCTCACCTACGGCAAGCCACACCCTGAAGTGTATTTGAATTGCGCTAAGGCACTCGATGTCGATCCCCGCTATTGCCTTGCGATCGAAGATTCTTTTAATGGCTTAATTGCAGCCCGAGCGGCCAATATGCAAACGCTTGCGATCCCCGCGCCAGAGCAAAGAAGCGATGCTAAGTGGGTTATAGCCCACCATCAGGCTGAGAACTTATTGGCCTTGCCGACACTCTTAGCTCAATAACGCCATAACACGCCTAGCCTTAGCTGGGCGGATAAGCTTAGTTTTAGCTATATGGATAATGAGTCTTTGCCGTGTGGATGAATAGCAGAATGCTGTATGTACGAGAGGGGAGCCAATGAAGTACCTGTCTTTATTATCACCCGTATTATTACCCATGGGCTTAATACTCATGTCCGTTAGCTTGTCCGCCAATGCGGGTGGTGCTATGCACTGCAAGCAACAAGTGGTCAACACTGGCGATACCTTAACGACTGTGCTGGAGAAGTGCGGCTCGCCCAGCGATATTCGAGAATTTAGTTTGCCAGCTACTTATCTCAATTCAGATGGCGACCGAGTGATCGATCCCAGCAAGTTGCCGACTGAGTATCAAGAATGGACCTATGACTTTGGACCGACACGCTTAATGCGCCGGCTTTATGCCACTGATAATAAAGTCACTAAAATCGAATCCTTAGGTTACGGACATTAATCAGCAGCATCCTAGATTATTGTCATCAATAAAAAAGCCAGACATTGTCTGGCTTTCTTGTTTCAATCAACTGAATGTATTACCAAATCTTTACACGTTCATCTGGTGTTAAATACATTTTATCGCCTTCTTTCATCTCGAAAGCTTTATAGAAGGCTTCCACGTTACGCGGCGTACCCATAGCGCGGTAGTGACTCGGTGAATGCGGATCTGTCAGCAAACGACGGCTCAGCTCTTCATCACGGTAGTTACGACGCCATACTTGCGACCAACCCACAAAGAAGCGTTGCTCACCCGTTAATCCATCAAGCACTGGCGCGGGTTTGCCGTTAAGGCTCATTAGATACGAGCGTGCCGCTACGGTTAAACCGCCTAAGTCGCCGATATTTTCCCCTAAGGTCAAATCACCGTTAACAAACTTGCCGGGCAGTGCTTCATAACCTGAGTATTGCGCTGACAGTTGTTTACCGCGTTTTTGGAACTCTTCGCGGTCTTTATCTGACCACCAATCACGCAGGTTACCGTCGCCATCGTACTTAGCGCCTTGGTCATCGAAACCATGGCTGATTTCATGGCCGATCACAGCTCCGATACCACCGTAGTTCACCGCATCATCGGCATCCATATTGAAGAATGGCGGCTGCAGAATCGCAGCAGGGAATACGATTTCGTTTTTCACTGGGCTGTAATAAGCGTTCACCGTTTGTGGCGTCATGCCCCATTCGGTACGATCGATTGGCTTGCCAAGCTTGTTGATCATGTCTTGATATTCAAACTGTGCGTAACGCATGTAGTTACCGACTAACTCGTCAGCCTTGATATCTAAACCTGAGTAATCTTTCCACTTATCTGGATAACCGATTTTATAGGTAAACTTAGCCAGTTTTTCTTGGGCGGCGACTTTGGTTTCTGGCGTCATCCACTCAAGTTCATTGATGCTGACTTCAAAACCTTTGATCAAGTTTTTGATCATGGTTTCCATACGCGCTTTAGCTTCTGGCTTGAAATATTGCTTAACGTACTCTTCGCCCACTAACTCACCAATCACTTGGTCGGCGCCATCAACCGCTTTTTTCCAGCGTGGTTGTTGCTCTTCGATACCCATTAAGGTTTTGCTCTTAAAGGCGAAGTTCAAATCAACAAAGTTTTTGCTCAGTAACTCGGCGTAGCTATCTACTAAGTGGAACGCGAGATAATCCTGCCAAGCCGATACTGGGAAGGTCTCGAAACCTGCACCGAGTTTTTCGAAGTAAGAGGGTTGGCGCACTATGATGTCAGTGACTTTGTCGCCTAAACCTGCGCTGGTCGCGAAGGCATTGAAATCAAATTGACCCGTTAACTTTTGCAGTTCAGCGCGATCTAACTTGTTGTAAGCCTTATTGGCGTCACGGGATTCCACTCGGCTCCACTGACTTTTGGCGATCATCATTTCGATGTCGGCAACGTTTTTAGCAGCGCGTTTAGCGTCCTTGTAACCCGCTTCGGTCAGTATGTCTGTCACATACTTGGCCATGGCTTGGCGATTAGCTGCAAACTTAGGATCATCTTTCAGGTAATAATCACGGTCCGGCAACGTAAGGCCCGACTGGCTTAGATATACGGCGTACTGGGTTGAGTTTTTGGCGTCGTTATTGACGTAAAAACCAAAGGGAATACCAGAACCGGTCGTCAGCAATTTACCCATAACGGCAGGTAAATCAGCGTGTGTTTTTGCGCCAGCAATATCGGCCAGCAATGGCTTAAGCGGCGTAACGCCTAAGGTTTCAAGCAAATCGGTATTCATAAAGCTGGCGTTGAAATCACCAATCTTCTGCTCATTCGAGCCTGCCGCTGGATTCTTTTTAGCAGCCGCTTCGTCGATGATCTTTTTCAATGCATCCTGGCTTTGATCGTACAGCACAGAAAATGCGCCGTAGTTAGACTTGTCGGCTGGAATAGGCGTATTCGCTAACCATTTACCGTTAACGCTGTAATAGAAATCGTCTTGATGGCGAACTGAGGCATCAAAGTTTTGCAATTCAATGCCAGAAACCGCGGCGACTTCAGTTTTAGGCTCAGTACTACAAGCGGCTAAACCTAAACTCAGGGCGATACCCAGTGCCAGTGTGCTTATCTTCTTCATTGTTTTCCCCAGCTTCCTTAAGAGTTATTATTTTTCCCGCAAAACCTTAGCATCTTGCTACGCCTCACAGTAGTAAGATTTTGTAAAAGGATATGACACTTTAGCGTCGCGCGAACCGATTCAGGCACTATGCCATCAAGGCCGTTTAGGATTTTCATCGCACAAAAAATAAGGGCACAACCTCAGTCATGCCCTCAAGACCTCACATGCATCACTCGCTAGAAGTTTTTACCCACAAATAAATAGAAGGACTTATCGCCAAGATCTGTGATCCCAAAGCCGATTGCCGCAGGCCCCATGGAAGTATCAGTACCAATGTAGAGACTCGATGCATAAATCAAATCGGTGAGCGTGACTTCAGAGCGTTCATCCCAGACATTGCCCGCTTCCAAACTCCAACCTAGATACAAAGGATAATCTGTCATTCCGAGCGCATCACGCCCGAGATCATATTGATAAACAAAGGCGCCAAAGACTTTATGCGCCCCAGTCAGTGAGTCTTTATGGTAGCCAGATAGATTTAAAAATCCACCCAGTTCAGATAGATGCAGTGTATTCATCCCATCATTATCGTTGGTTGAAATCGATGCCTTACCCACAAAAGCATGATTGCCGACACTCAAGGCACCCTTCCAGTCGGCCTCTATCTGCACACTGTATTCGTTTTGGTTATCGTCGATAATGTCATCGAAATCTTCATTACGCACATAGACGTTTAAGGTCACGCGGTTACCCGACGTCGGGAAACTAATACTGTCTAAGCTGTCGTAGCCGAATCTAAAGTAAGCCCCATAGGAGCTAAAATCTAAGTCCCTTAACAGCCAAGCATCATTAATTATTGCGCCCCTCTCCGCCACTAAACCCAGCTCAATCATGCCCTGCGAGGTGTAGTTGTAGCCGATCCCGAGTTCGATGGTGTGGGTTTTCTTGTCAAAGGTGAGCAGGCGATTGTTGTTATCGTATAAGTCCCAATTACGGGTATCGTATTGATAACGGGCGCGGCTAAAGAATTGTTGGTCTCTGTCTAATGGCTGATAGAACTCAGTCGCAAACAACTTTTCCATACCAAGTTTGATTTCATTGCGCCATTCGCCTCCATTGAAGGTCAAATCCGTCATGGTATAGGCCATGTCAAAACTGATGGCAGATTCAGAGTTAAAATCATCCTCCCAGTTAAAGCCCAGTTGGAAATAATTTGGCCCCCAAGACTTAGCTTTAGTGGTCACAGTCAGTACGCGGCCATCTTCACCCTCGACAAACTCAGCATCGACACGCTCAAACTTATTGAGGGAGTAAATACGCTTTAACGCCTCATTAAGCTCGTCCTTAGACACAGCTTGCCCAGGTTTAATGTTCAAGGTTTCCGTTAAGAGATTCAGACTCACCTTAGATTGGTTATCGAAGACAATTTCATTAACGGAATGACGCACATCCGCCATTAACAACTTACCTTTGGCTTGTTTGGCCTCGACGTAGGCGGCATATTCCTCAGGGCTCACGCTCATGCTGCTCAGCTTATCAAGCTGTCCATTAGCGGCTTCTTTGCCGAGCGTTAATGCCAAGGGCATGATAGTGAAATCAGTGGTGCTGAGGGCGTCGATCGCGGGACGGATCAATACATCCTTATCAGTCAGCAGCAGTTTTTGTTTTTCGGTGCTGGCATTGGTTAAAAAGTTGGAGAGCTGATCGAGCACCGCAATAGTGCTGTCTAATTTATCTTTTTTGACCAGAGGTGAACCAATATCGACGGCAATAATAATATCGGCGCCCATGGCCTTAACAACATCGACGGGCATGTTGTTGGCAATACCCCCATCGACCAATAACTTACCTTCAATTTGAGCGGGCTGCAGCGCACCGGGAACCGTCGCAGAGGCTTGCATGGCTTTGACCATACTGCCGTGACTGATCACCACAGGTAAGCTGGTTTCTAAATCGGTCGCCACTGCGCGGTAGGGAATAGCTAAATCATCGAAATTACCAAATTGCTGTACTAGATCGGTAGACTGACGCAGAAGTTGCGACATAGTCTGACCACGCAGCAACCCACTTGGCGCCCTTACTTGGCCTTCGTTATAACCAATGTTCAGTGGAATGTTGTAGCGATCGCGTAACTGTTTATCCCTATAACTCAAAATATTGCGTGGGATAGTATCCGAGTAGCCACTGTCCCAATCAACACCCATCATGATCGCTTCGACTTCGCTGGCGCTGTAACCCAAGGAGTACATGCCTGCGACATAGGCACCGATACTGGTGCCCGCGATGTAATCGACCGGGATGTTATGTTCTTCTAATATTTTGAGCACCCCCACATGGGCAGCGCCTTTAGCACCGCCGCCACTGAGTACGACACCAATTTTAAGGCGCTCTGCCGCCATCGACGGAGTCATGCACAAACACAAAATAATAGAAGCGAGTAGTTGACGCATCATGGTGAGGTTACTTTTTTATGGGATAAAAATCCGAGTTATATTACCAAACTTATCGATTTAACCGTCAGTCATATTTTATCTGGACCGACTAGTGATAAGACTGTGTACTATTTACACAAACAGATGCAGTTTAATTGAATAAATGACGAAACAAAATATCAATCATAGCTGAATATTTTGTCATTTAAATCTCAGACGTAAGTTTATATCTTGCTGATTACCGCCAATAATCAGCACAAATATCAAGGACGCATGATCAAACATAAACGAGCCGATAATAGGTTATATGGTCTAGCTTAATGCTCAATAGCAACGACTCTGTTATCTGTTTCTAAATAGCGTTCAAAATCAGCCACGCACATAGGCTTAGCAAAATAATACCCTTGAATAATATAACAGCCGCGGCTAAATACTTGCTCTAACTGCTCGACCGTCTCAATCCCTTCGGCAACCACATTTAATTTAAGGTTACGGGCTAATTCAATAATACTGCTCACAATCGCCTGATCGGCCTTATTGGTGGCGATATCAATCAAGAAGGAGCGATCGATTTTTAAGGTATTCACCTCAAAATGGCGTAAATAAGCCAGAGAAGAATAACCCGTCCCAAAGTCATCAATGGCAACTTCAATCCCCAAGGATTTCAATCGCGAGAGATGATCTTTAGCAACGTGCAGCTCTTTCATCAATACGCCTTCAGTGATTTCTAAGCCTAAAGACGCTGTCGGCATTTGGGTTTCATGCAGAATTCTTTGTATGTCTTCAATAAAATCGGGCTGCCTGAAATGCACCGCCGAAATATTAACCGACAACTTAAAGGTAGCGCCATAACGTTTCGCCCAATGGGCTCCCTGCACACAGGCCTGCCTTAATACCCAGCGGTCAATATCGACAATTAAACCGCAGGCCTCGGCGACTTTGATGAAAATATCGGGACGAATAAAGCCGTCCAACGGATGTTTCCAGCGAATTAATACTTCCATTCCAATGAGCTTATCGTTACGTAAAATATCAATCTGCGGCTGGTAATAAAGCTCGAACTCTTGCCGCTCTATGGCTTTACGTAAATCGGCCTCAAGCCGTAAATGATAGAGGGCTTGGGCATTACGCTCAGAGGAATAATATTGGAAATTCCCCCGCCCTTCTTCTTTGGCGTGGTACATAGCGAGATCGGCATTCTTGATAAAGGCTTCAGGCTGAACCGCATCGTCGGGCCAAATACTGATGCCAATGCTGGTCGAAATATAAAACTCACGGCCATATAACTTAAAAGGCGCCACGATTTGTTCCAGCAGCCGCTCGGCAATGTGGTTGATATCATCAATGCTGTTGGCATTTCTGAGTAAAATCACAAATTCATCGCCGCCAAAGCGGCAGAGCATATGCTCGCTAGCAATACAGGATTGTAGTCGGCTTGAGGCTTCGACCAGTAAGGCATCGCCCATGCTATGACCATAGGAGTCATTAACATGCTTAAATCTATCGAGATCCAAGAACAATAGCGCCAATTTCTCGCCCGTTTGCTGCGCGGCCTGAATAGACTGTAATAGGCGACTAGAAAATAAGGAGCGGTTTGGCAATCCCGTAAGTACATCGTAATTGGCTAGGCGGCGTAAATCGGCTTCGGTTCGTTTACGTTCGGTAATATCCGAGAATACCACCACATAATGGGTCACTTTACCGTTGGCACTTTGCATCACAGATACGTTTAGCCACACAGGACAAGGTTGCTGACTGGCGTTAATTAACTCACGCTCGCCCGTCCAAGACTGGCTATCACTGAGGAGTTGCTTAATTTCCGATGCCAAACCGTCATTCATCTGTACAAATTGGGTAAAAGATTGGCCTACTAAATCAGCAGAATCGATGCCGATAATTTGCTGTGCCGCGTAATTCGCCACGCGAATACTGCCTTCGACATCTAAAATCAGTACACCTTCAGATGTGTTACCAAACGCTTTTGCCAGTAAATTCACTTCATCTTCTAACTGGCGTTGCACGGTAATATCACTATAAATACCCGCGACCCGCTCAATCTCATTGGAGTGCTTATTACGGGCAACGGGCCGCCCTCTTACCCTTAACCAGCCCCAATTACCGTCCTTGCGCTGATAGCGATATTCGGCTTCGAATCTGTCTATCTCCCCCGATATCATGCTATCCCACTGAGCGAGCGCTTTTTCCCTATCCTGTGGATGCACAGGCAACTCTGCTAAGCTCACAACAATCTCATTGGCATGGGTACCGAGAACGGCACCGCGATTATCAAGATGAAATGTCTGAGTATTTTTATGCCATTCCCAGAGATCCGAGTCACTACCGCGCAAAGATTGCCTTAGCCTGTCATCACTCTCAGTTAATGCCTGATTCATCTGCTTAAAGGTATTGATCTGACGTTGCCGATACCAAGCAAGACTTAAGGCAATAATAGAAAATAACAGCAGTAAAATGCCTTTAAAACCTTGGGATAGCCACCAATGCTGCTCAACATAAAAGGGATAGTTAAAAGGTTTATCAGACCATATTCCATTGACCTGACTTAAAATATCTAAAACATAACCACCCGCAGCTAAACCTGCGAGGTTAATCTGCGACTCCCCCTGAAGCAGCACATAATTGCTCTCTTCATCTTGAGAGCGTAATCGGTATTTAAATTGGATGGGCGAATCATCGAGATAATCTAAGTTAGTGATTTGAAAACTGACCATATTGGCTTCGGGTTTTATGGTCATCAGGTTACTCGGCAACAGGGACACTTCGGTCGTGTTGTTATAGTACACAGAGACAGATTCAAGCATCACATGGTCATCGGTAATGCGATTGGCCAGCCTATCGACATCAAGTCGCATCACGCCCTCGGGCGTGCCTAAGTAAAAGCCTGTTTTAGGTGAGTAAAAATAGGCACCTTCGTTCATCTCATCGGAAATTAAACCATCGAGTTGATTAAACATGGCAATCTCGCCCGTTTGGATATCCTGTCGCACCAAAGAATCCGAGCAGCCCACAAGATTAGACTTGGGCGTTTTTTGAATAAAAAACACTGAACTACAATTTAATTGCCACTCGGAGGTCAATGAAATTAACGATCCCGTTTGCTGATGGTATTCAAATAAACCTTTTTCATAGGAGCCAAACCAGATCACCCCAGGTGACATTTCTTCAATATGACTGACCGTGGGTTGTGCAGCAAAAGCATTAAACAACTGCCGCTGATCATGAAACTCATTTTGGCTGTCGATGTAACCAAAGACTTTTTTACCGCCCACCCACAAACGACCGTCGGAGGTGCGATAAATAGTGCGGATCACGGGGCGCTTAGGGCCATCAAACTTGTTCGATGACTTATCAATATCAAAGGGCTGAGGTTCGTACAGTCCCATTTCCCAAAAATACAGCCCTGTTGTGGTCGCAATCCAAACACGTCCTTTCAGCTTAGGGTCGCGATAGGTTTTATAAATGAGCTTATTTTTAAAATCATCATTACCGTGAGTCCATTTAGAAAAGCTACTGCCTTGCAAAGTGTCTTTATCGACAACAAAGAGGCCGCTGGTCGTCGATAACAGTAAATAATGCCCCTCAAACGCACTGATATCGTAAATACTTTCATGGGGATTAAATCCCTCAATTGGCACGTTAAACGCTTTGCTACTGCCTTTTGCAATAAAATCTAAACTGGAAGAACCTAACCAAACCCCTTCATCACTGGCATGTACTGACCAAGTCATGGCATCGCTCAGTTGATAGGGTTCATCGCCAGTATAAGTATCGAGGATGAAATCAGGCTGTGACGCCAATAAAGCCAATCCATCGCCTGAGCCTCCGACCCACATCAAGCCAGCATCATCAAACAACATGGCTTTCAGCGTTTCCATGTTGGCCTCAGCCTTCAACTCTTTTTGATAGTTTTCAATCTGCCGCGTTTCGGGCGACCATTTCAATAAGCCGATACGACTAGAAAACCACAGATCCCCTTTAGCATCCTCAATGATCACTGTGCTCCAATCGGGCAATTCTGGCACGGGGATAATTTGCCTAGAAATTTGATCTAATTGATAAACGCCGCGTCCGGTCGCAATCCAGATCCTATGCTGAGAATCCTCTAACATATCGAGAATACTGCCCATAGATTCGGTCCAAGAGTATTGGAACACTCGCTCGCCATTTTGCTCCAGCAACTCTAATTGCAAGGTTCCCGCGACCAGCATTTGACCGTTAGGCATGACCAGCAATTTGCGCCAAGGAAGATCGCGATTAACTGGCAACTGAGTAATGAGGCGCAGTTCGGACTTTGAAGGGGAGAATTCATAAATCTGGCCATTATCAATTAACAATCGCCATGTTTTACTATTCTTTCGGGCTGCCGAGACCAGCGCACCACCGGGAAACTGCGGGAATAAATAGGGAGAACCAAACGCGGTAAATTGATTTTGGACAATATCGTAGAGGTAAATTGCGGCGTTGGTGCTAACCAATAACTTGTCACGTTCTATGTTTACTACTGAGGTTAAAAAGTCATCTGACAGTCGCGATTCGGTGCCGATTTTATCGATGCGCCGCACCTTAGAATTACTGACTCGATACAAGCCCTGCTCAGTCGCGGCCCATACAAAACCGTAATCATCTAAGGCCAAGCCTCGGATACTGGTGACCGCTAAACCGTCCCTATCAGTAAAAACTCGCTGCACAAAACCGCCCGCCCAAGCAGAGTGGACGCAAGTCAGAGAAAGGATGAAACATGTCAGAATTGTTCTAATTATTTTTGTTTGCATGTGACGGCTTACTTCATACCATAGTTGTACTGTAGCAGCTCAATCCTATCAATTCATCCGCTTGTTTACATAAAAGTTACAAAAAAATTCAGGCAATAAAAAAGCGCTCAAATGAGCGCTTTTTTAATCGACAGCTAAATTACTTTTTCTTTGCCTTTGGGTTTGGCAAATCAGTAATAGAACCCTCGTACATTTCAGCGGCTAAGCCCACTGATTCGTGCAGTGTTGGGTGAGCGTGAATGGTTAATGCTAAATCTTCAGCATCACAACCCATTTCAATCGCTAAACCGATTTCGCCTAACAGCTCGCCACCGTTAACGCCAACAATCGCACCACCGATTACGCGATGAGTGTCTTTGTCGAAAATCAGTTTAGTCATGCCTTCACTCGCATCAGATGCGATAGCGCGGCCACTTGCAGCCCATGGGAAAGTTGCGGTTTCGTAAGCAATACCTTGCTCTTTCGCTTCTTTCTCAGTTAAACCGACCCAAGCGACTTCTGGGTCAGTGTAAGCAATTGATGGGATCACTTTTGGATCGAAGTAGTGCTTCATGCCAGCGATCACTTCTGCCGCTACGTGGCCTTCGTGCACGCCTTTGTGAGCGAGCATTGGTTGACCAACGATGTCACCAATAGCGTAGATGTGCGGTACGTTAGTACGTAATTGCTTATCAACCTTGATAAAGCCACGCTCATCAACGTTAACACCTGCTTTTTCAGCATCTAACGACTTACCATTAGGTGCACGGCCAATTGCTACTAATACCGCATCGTAACGGACAGCTTCAGTTGGTGCGCTCTTACCTTCCATAGAAACATAGATACCGTCTTCACGGGCTTCTACCGCTGTGACTTTAGTTTCAAGGATCAGGTTGAATTTCTTCTTGATTTGCTTAGTGAATACGCGAACCACATCTTTATCAGCTGCAGGGATCACTTGGTCGAACATTTCAACCACGTCGATTTCACTGCCTAAAGAAGCGTACACAGTACCCATTTCTAGGCCGATAATACCGCCGCCCATCACTAACAGCTTGCCAGGAACTTCTTTCAGTTCTAATGCGTCAGTCGAATCCCAAATACGTGGATCTTCATGCGGAATGAATGGCAGTTTGATTGGGCGAGAACCCGCAGCAATGATAGCTTGCTCGAATTGAACCACTTTGACAGTGCCATCTTCAGCAGTCACTTCTAGCGTGTTAGGGCCAGTGAATTTACCAAAACCGTTAACCACGTTAACTTTACGCATTTTGGACATGCCGCCCAATCCGCCAGTTAATTGGCCAATGACTTTTTCTTTAAAGCCACGTAACTTATCTAAATCGATAGTTGGCTCGCCGAAAACCACACCGTGAGCAGCAACGGCTTTGGCTTCTTCGATAACTTTAGCAACATGTAATAGGGCTTTAGATGGGATACAACCCACGTTAAGACACACGCCGCCTAAAGTGCTAAAACGTTCAACGATAATGGTTTCTAGACCTAAGTCCGCTGCACGGAAAGCCGCAGAATAACCTGCAGGACCTGCACCTAATACCACTACCTGAGTTTTGATTTCGTTACTCATGTTTTCCTCTAATTCTCATTCAATCCGTTGGAGGAGCTATCCTGCCAACCGAAAATGCGCCAGCGCGTAAGGTGGGCGCATTTTAACCTGTGTTTGATACTGATCACAATAAACAAAAGGCCACTCAAGATGAGCAGCCTTATATGCTTACAGAACCAAAGTACGAATATCGGACAGAATTCCTGACAGCGTCACACTAAAGCGTGCAGCCATAGCACCATCGATCACGCGGTGATCGTATGACAGCGACAATGGCAACATCAATTTAGGTTCGAACTCTTTACCATTCCACTTAGGCTTAATTTCAGATTTAGACACACCTAAAATCGCCACGTCTGGGTAGTTAACGATAGGCGTAAACGCTGTACCGCCAATGCCACCTAAACTAGAAATAGTAAAACAGCTACCTTGCATGTCAGCAGATTTCAGCTTGCCATCACGGGCACGGATAGAGATATCAGCCAGTTCACGAGATAACTCGATAATGCCTTTCTTATCCACGTCACGCACGACTGGCACAACCAAACCGTTTGGCGTATCTACCGCCACACCGATGTGGAAATACTTCTTCTGGATCAGTGATTCGCCATCGCTACTTAAGCTTGAGTTGAACACTGGGAACTGTTGCAACGTTTTAGCCACAGCTTTTAGCATAAACACTAAAGGCGTGATCTTGTAATCGGCTTTCTTCTTCGCCGCTACATCGTTTTGCTGCTTACGGAACTCTTCCATTTCAGTGATATCAGCTTCATCGAACTGAGTCACGTGCGGAATAGTTACCCAGTTGCGGTGTAAGTTAGGGCCAGAAATCTTCTGGATACGGCTTAATGGAATCTCTTCCACTTCACCAAACTTACTGAAATCAACTTTAGGTGCTGCAATCACTTGCAGACCGCCGCCGTTACCTGAACCCACAGAGGTTGCCGCAGTCGCTTTCGGACGAGACAGTTCGTATTTCACATACGCCTGAACGTCTTCTTTCATAATGCGACCTTTACGGCCAGAACCTGTCACTTGGGTCAAATCGACACCAAATTCACGGGCTAAACGACGTACCGCAGGAGACGCATGTACCGCACCGGTAGACACAGGTGTACCTGCGCTAGGGTGGTGTGGTACTGGAGGACGGCTTGCAGGTGTTGGGGCTGCAACGGGCGCCGCGCTCACTGGAGCAGGAGCTGCCGCTTGAGCAACAGGTGCAGGAGCTGCACCTGCAGTCACAGTTTCAATCGTCGCAATAACGCTACCTTGAGAAACCTTGTCACCCACTTTAACCGTCAAAGACAGCAGTTTACCGGCGAATGGCGCTGGTACTTCCATGGTGGCTTTGTCAGTTTCAAGGGTAATCAAACCTTGGTCAGCAGTGATTTCATCACCGACTGACACGAGCACTTCGATCACATCGACATTGCTGGCATCGCCAATATCAGGCACTTGAATTTCTTTTACCGCAACCACACTTGCCGCTGGTGCAGCAGGTGCTGCGGCCACTGGCGCTACCATAGCGGCAGGAGCCGCTTGGGCAGCAACAGTTGCAGCTGGCGCGCTAACGCTTGGAGCCACAGCAGGTGCAGCGCCGCCAACTTCAAGCATGATGACTAAAGAGCCTTGCGACACTTTATCGCCAACTGCGACTTTAACGTCTTTAACCACACCCGCGAAAGGTGATGGCACGTCCATGGTCGCTTTGTCTGTTTCTAGGGTAATTAAACCGCTATCAACTTCAATCTTGTCACCGACAGCAACCAGGACTTCGATAACCGATACATCTGTGTCGCCACCGATATCAGGCACAGTCACTTCAACCACTTTGGTTGCGCCCGTCGCAGGAGCAGCAGCCACAGGGGCAGGGGCAGGAGCCGCTTGAACTGGTGCAGATGCTGGTGCCGCCTGAGCGGGTGCTGCAACTGGAGCCGGAGCGGCAGCTGCCGCGCCCGCTGCTTGCATCATAGCAATCAAAGTACCTTCAGATACTTTATCGCCCACAGCCACTTTCAATTCGGCTAAAACACCGGCGAAAGGCGCTGGAATATCCATAGTCGCCTTGTCGCTTTCGACGGTAAGAATCGATTCTTCTGCCGCTAGGGTATCACCCACAGCCACACAAATTTCGATCACTTGCACTTCATCGCCGCCGATATCAGGAACAAAAACTTCTTTTAATTCAGCCATTTTTATTGCCTCTTACGCGTACTGTGGATTGATCTTGTCAGCGTCGATACCATATTCTTTAATGGCTTTTGCTAACACATCGACAGGCAGCTCTTTGCGATCAACCAGTGATTTCAGTGCCGCAATAACGATGAACTTAGCGTCCACTTCGAAGTGGTGACGCAGATTCTCGCGGCTGTCTGAACGACCGAAACCGTCAGTACCTAACACTTTGTAATCGGTAGGAATATAAGCACGTAACTGTTCGCCGTAAATCTTCATATAGTCAGTCGCTACGATTGCAGGTGCATCACTTGAAATCACTTGGCTGATATAGGCTTGTTTTGGCGTTTCGGTTGGGTGCAGCATGTTCCAACGTTCAGCGGCTTGACCATCGCGAGTCAATTCGTTGAAGCTAGTTACGCTAAATACGTCGGCAGTAATACCGAAGTCTTTCGCCAGTGCTTGCGCCGCTTTACGGGTTTGTTCAAGGATAGTGCCACAGCTCATTAACTGAACTTTGCCTTTACCTGAGCCCGCAACCGTTTCTAACTTATAGATACCTTTCACTATGCCCACTTCCGCGCCTTCTGGCATGGCTGGTTGCTCATAGTTTTCGTTCATTGTGGTCAAGTAGTAGAAGATATCTTCTTGATTCTCGCCGTACATACGACGGATACCATCTTGTACCACAACGGCAATTTCGTAGCCGTAGGTTGGATCGTAAGAAATACAGTTAGGGATAGTGTTCGCCAATACGTGGCTGTGACCATCTTGATGCTGTAAACCTTCGCCGTTAAGCGTTGTACGACCTGAAGTACCACCGACTAAGAAACCACGAGCACGCATATCACCCGCTGCCCAAGCCATGTCGCCAATACGTTGGAAACCGAACATTGAGTAGTAGATGTAGAACGGGATCATAGGTGTATCGTTGACAGAGTAGCTTGTCGCTGCCGATACCCATGAAGACATAGCACCGAGTTCGTTAATCCCTTCTTGCAATACTTGACCGGTTTTATCTTCACGATAATAAGCCACTTGGTCAGAGTCTTGCGGTACGTATTTTTGGCCTTCGTGAGCATAAATACCCACTTGACGGAACAGACCTTCCATACCGAAAGTACGGGCTTCGTCAGGAATAATTGGCACAATGTTTTTGCCAATTTTCTTGTCTTTCAGCAATGCTGTCAGCACGCGAACGAACGCCATAGTCGATGAAATTTCACGGCCGTTTGAGCCCTGTAAAATCGAATCGAAAATCTTCAGTGACGGCACTTCCATCTCTTCAGTGAACTTTTGACGACGTTGTGGCACGCTACCATGCAGCGCTTCACGACGGCTCATCATGTACTTCACTTCTTCAGAATCTGGACCTGGGTGATAGAAAGGCAGATCTTCTAACTGGTCATCAGGAATTGGGATATTGAAACGATCGCGGAAGTAACGGATAGACTCAACGCCCATCTTCTTCACGTTGTGCGCGATGTTTTTACCTTCACCCGCATCACCTAAGCCGTAACCTTTAACGGTTTTAGCTAAGATAACCGTTGGACGGCCTTTGGTTTTTTGTGCATGTTCCAGTGCAGCGTAAACTTTAACTGGATCATGACCGCCGCGGTTTAAGCGCCAAATGTCATCATCTGACATGTTAGCAACCATTTCGGCTGTTTCAGGATACTTACCAAAGAAGTGTTCGCGTGTATAAGCGCCACCTTTGGCTTTACAGTTTTGGTATTCACCGTCAACGGTTTCTTCCATTAACTGCAGCAGTTTACCGCTGGTGTCACGGGCCAATAATGGATCCCAGTAACGACCCCAAATCACTTTAACAACTTCCCAGCCTGCGCCGCGGAATTCGCCTTCAAGTTCTTGGATGATCTTACCGTTACCACGTACAGGGCCATCAAGACGCTGTAAGTTACAGTTAACAATGAAGACTAAGTTATCTAATTCTTCACGGGCCGCTAAACCGATCGCGCCTAAGGCTTCTGGCTCGTCACACTCACCGTCACCTAAGAAACAGTAAACAGTTTGTGCTGAACAATCTTTCAGACCGCGGTCAGTCAGATATTTCAGGAAACGGGCTTGATAGATGGCTTGAATTGGACCTAAGCCCATAGAAACCGTTGGGAACTGCCAGTAATCCGGCATCAATTTTGGATGTGGGTATGAAGACAGACCCTTGCCATCCACTTCTTGACGGAAGTTAGCCAGTTGCTCTTCGCTTAAACGACCTTCTAGGAATGAACGCGCATAAATACCAGGGGCGATATGGCCTTGGAAATACACGAGATCGCCACCGTCTTTTTCATTCGGTGCACGGAAGAAGTGGTTAAAACATACGTCATAGATAGTCGCGCTTGAAGCGAAACTTGAGATATGGCCGCCCAACTCTAAATCTTTCTTAGAACCACGCAGAACCATAGCCAAAGCGTTCCAACGGATGATGGCGCGAATGCGACGTTCCATCTCTTGGTTGCCAGGCATGTGAGGCTCTTGACCCGCTGGGATAGTGTTCAAGTAAGCCGTTGTGGCATTGTAAGGCAAGTGAGTGCCATTACGACGCGCTTTATCGATCAGCTTCTCTAGTAAAAAATGCGCGCGCTCTGGGCCTTCCTGTTCCAACACGGCTTGCAGGGCATCAACCCATTCCTGAGTCTCTAATGGATCTACGTCTTGTAGCATATCTTCAGACATGACACTGTCCTTCTCTATATACATGATAATGAATGGTGTTTGCGGCATATTCCGATTTAGCAGGCAGCTAAACTACAGAACTTAAGCGCCACTCTTTAAACGGCGCAAGCTTCGCTGCAACCGGCTATCTTCTTCCCGCACAGATAACATCACCTCTTCGATGTAACTTAAGTGTTCATTCGAGGCTTCTCTGGCGGCTTCGGGATCACGACGAACGATGGCAGCGAGCAAGGCCCGTCTGTGATCGTTAGCCATAGTAGAAGCTTCTTCGCGGCGGCTTAAAAGCTCCAAGTTTTGCGCCACATTTTGATGCAGCACAGGGGTTAAACTGAGAACGAGGTGTAACATAGCCACGTTATGTGACGCTTCGGCAACGGCACGATAAAAGCGCACAATGGCGGCGGCTTGTTTTTCGATATCGGTGGCGGCTTCCACCTCGAGGATCATACGTTTGATATTTTGCATATCGGCGTCAGTACCACGCAGCGCCGCAAAATAAGCCATCATGCCTTCGGTAGCATGACGGAACTCCAGCAAGTCGTATTGACTCTCTGGATCAGAATTCATAAGTTCAACGATAGGATCGGCAAGACTCTGCCAGAGTTGCTCTTTGACATAAGTACCACCGCCTTGGCGGCGCATTAACAGTCCTTTTGCCTCAAGCTTTTGGATAGCTTCACGCAAAGAAGGTCGAGACACTTCAAACTGGATCGCCAGTTCGCGTTCAGGCGGTAACTTCTGACCGGGCTGCAAACTGCCCTCTAAGATCATCTGCTCTAATTGAGCCATGATCACATCAGAAATTTTTGGCTGATTAATTTTACTATAGGCCATCAGGCGCTCAGCTCCGTTGTAAATTGGTCTTACCAATTTTTTTGAGTGAGCGCACTTTATCAAATCAGCGTTTTGATGTCCAGATTGAAGATCACTCCTTAAAAGCGATCTCGATCGAAAGCACTCACGAAGAGAGAGCATAGCGGAAAAAAATGTCTATGGGGTCAGACCATTTGACAGCGCTGAGCTATCTCAGCTCAGACTGCCAAATTCAGCTATCGCTGTGACGCTGATATTACTTAACTCACCAATCCAAAAATGGTCAGCAGTGACAGTACCGCGACGATAAGTGTAAAGTTGCGTTTACTCAGTACTAATAATGCCAAGGTTGACTGTACACATATAGGTGCACTCGCGACCTCAGGTAAAGGTTGCGCTGCCAATGCCGTCTCAACAACGACAGTGCGAGCACTGGTATTTATGGTCAAACCATGATGGCGCCACGCAGCTAACCCTTCGCTAAATTGGCCACTTAACGCATAACCAAAGGCAAAGATGCGGCTAGGTAACCAATCCAACACGCTAATCACTTCGTTGACTAATGGCAGCTCAAGGGATTTACGGGCATTTTCTTCGGCATAAAAACGTACAGTGCAATACAACACAGCACCGACTGGCCCCAGAAAAATGAAGAACAAAGCAACGGCGCCGTAATAACGATAGTTAATCCAAGCGACACTTTGACCCACTTTGGCGCCAAGGTCTTTCTCGGATACTGCATCCAAACACTCGCTACAATCGAGCTCAGCGGCATAATGGTAACAAGCTTGGACGTCAGAACGACAAGCCGCTTGCATATATTTCTTGAAAATATCACGCTGTTTCTGATGGTTAAAACAAACCACCGCTACGACAATCCATAGCGCTAAACTTAATAAGCCCCAAAACATCCCCGCCACTAACCAAGACAATACATACACCAACAAGGCTGGCAGCACTAACGCCAGCGCCATCATAACGCTCGTCAGTGAGGCTTTATCACCAAAAAACGTCGTTTGGTAGGATTGCAGTAAACGATCAAATTGCCATGATGAAGGAAGAAATTTAAGTCGCTCCACTAAAATGGCGACCAAGAGTGAAAATAATGCCATGGGCTGTACCTCTATAATTTGTCCATAAATAGTCTAGGTTTGTGTGAAATACGTCTAAAATCCAAAAACCTAAGAGCGCAACGCCTGAGTATATTCCTTTAGCTTCCCTAAATATCTTTCCCAATCAAAACTTTGCCCAGGGTCTGTTTTGCGCATTGGCGCAATATCACAATGACCCACAATTCGTTCGGTACTCAGCGATGGATACTCAGCCAACAGTGCTTGCGTCAACGCTACCAGTGACTGATATTGCTCAGGCGTGTAAGGTTCAGTATCTGTGCCTTCCAGCTCAATACCAATGGAGAAATCATTACAATTCTCTCTTTCGCCATAACGAGACACCCCAGCATGCCAAGCCCTGTCGTTACAACTCACGTACTGCACACGCTCGCCATTACGGCGGATCAAAAAGTGCGCCGAGACTTCCAAGCCCAGCAGCTGTGCAAAACTGGCATCGGCATTGGTATCTAAGCACCCTTGAAATAATTGATCAATATAAGGTAATCCAAAGCAACCTGCTGGCAGGCTAATATTGTGGATCACCAACAAACTCACTTCACCCAAGGGACGTTGATTAAAATGTGGTGACTCACAACGCCTTGCACCCTCACACCAACCCAATTCAAACCGCATTATGAGCTTATCCTCTATGCCACATAAACTGAGTTACTCTAACAGTATTCAGCCAAGCAAAGAAGAAACCCAGCACACGGAACTGACTGACCTCATCATCTTTTAATATTGAGATCATGGAGCAAGCCATTCACTCCCAACTTAAATAAGCCAGAGGTTGAGTCCTGCAGGACAATCTTCCAAGCTGTTCCGTGAGACCTAAGGCCGTGGTAATCTTAACCTAAGATGCCAGTAGGTCGTCAGTAATTAAAGAATGCAAGGACCCCGCTCATGTTAGAAAACGATATTCGCCAGTCAGTAAAATCCGCCCTCAGTGAAGACTTAGGTGGCACCGAAATCAACGATCAAACCAAGGCCATCGCTTATGGTGATATCACAGCAATGTTGATCCCTGCTGATAAGTACGCTGAAGCCACCCTTATTACCCGTGAAGAAGGCGTTTTTTGTGGAAAAGCATGGGCAGAGCAGGTTTTTAATCAACTCGGTGGGGAAGTCGCACTGCATTGGCATGTGGATGATGGCGATCTGGTATTACCTAACCAGTTACTGTGTGAACTATCGGGCCCAGCGCGCACGATTCTCACCGGCGAACGCACGGCAATGAATTTTATCCAAACCCTGTCTGGCGTTGCGACCTTAACTAAGCATTATGTCGATAAACTAGTGGGCACTCACACTCGCCTATTAGATACTCGCAAAACCATTCCAGGCCTGCGCACCGCCCAGAAATATGCTGTCACCTGCGGCGGCGGCAAAAACCACCGCATTGGCTTATATGATGCATTTTTGATTAAAGAAAACCACATTATGGCCTGTGGTGGCATTCGCCAAGCCGTAGATACCGCCCGCAGCTTGTACCCGAACAAACCCGTTGAAGTCGAAGTGGAATCACTCGAAGAGCTCGCCTTAGCACTCGACTCTGGCACAGATATCATCATGTTAGATAACTTCGACATCACTAAAATGGTCGAAGCGGTTGAAATGAACAATCAATATAAAGCGAAAGGCGCCGGCGCTAAGCTTGAAGTCTCCGGCAATGTCACCTTAGACACTTTAGCCGAATTTGCTAAAACTGGTGTCGACTATATCTCAGTTGGCGCACTCACTAAGCATGTTCGCGCCCTAGACTTGTCGCTTAGATTGAAAGCTTAAACACTCATTCCCTAGAAGGTGAAACGTTCGCTGAAAGCACCTCAGAACGTTTCACTTTCAACCTATTATAAAGCGATACATTTCTTCTGAGTTCCACTAGGCTAGCCCCTAAGTTGTGCCTGTCACTATACATCCGCACCATCACCATCACCATCACCATCACCATCACCATCACCATCACCATCAACCCTAGTCATATCACGCTAACATGCCAGCAATTTGACTCGGCCAGCTTAAGTGCCAGTCAAACTGATAATGTCAAAAGTTTGTTATAACCTAACATACCAACAAGCCAGTTTTTTATACAAAAATGACACTTTATTAGTACTTTATACTTAAAAGTTGTTTCTTTTATCTTAACTTTGTACTAACTTTTACACAGGCGAGATGGCCGTTTGGTCAACCTCACCTAAGGTCAGCACTGGAATGTCTGTCAAAGCACTCTGATTTGCATTTTTGAGGAGCACAATTTTGAGGGGCATTAGCCTAAGGTGCGGTTACCGAAATGATTTATTCAAGCTAGTGCTAACTTGATATTAGCTTAGCAAAGTTGGAATAAATCAGCATGAGTCATTACACATCGGTCATTCAAGATCATCGGTGTACTGTTAATGTTGCATAGGTCATAACATTGATTTAATTAACATAAATAAGTAATAAAGTTTGTCGAGATAACACAATTTATAGGGTAAAACAGCGTTTAGGCTTAACGCTCTATACAACCATAACAAGTCACTAAATAGTTAGCTGGAGAGAAAAATGAAGGCCATGAATTTAAACAAAGCATTAAATAAACAAGCTCAGGGTTTTACTCTGATCGAACTAATGATCGTAGTTGCCATTATCGGTATTTTAGCTGCTGTAGCACTGCCTGCCTATCGTGAATATGTTGCAACATCTCATGGTGGCGCAGCAATGAAAGGTCTTGCTGGATACGTAACCAAAGCACAAGCATGCATACAAACTGGAGTAGGTTGTACTAGTCTTGGTTCTGAAATTACCGCTAATACAAAAGTTACTGCAACTCCAGCTGTAGCAGAAGCGGCGCTAACGTCATTAAAATATGATGATGGCACTTGTATAGTAACAGCAAGCATATCGGCTGATGGCGGTTTGTCTTATGCTGCTTCAGCTAATGCTACAGGCAAAGCTACCGCTTTACAGTGCCAAAAAGGTGCTGGTCTATAATATAAAATATTATCAGATTTATATGGCAGTTTTTATACTGCCATATAAATTATCTGCTTGACTATTCGAGTTAACAAAATGCCCACAACTAGCCTTCATTTAGGTTTATCGACCCTTTTTATCCGTAAAGGTCTGCTAAATGAAGAGCAGATGGCTAACGCCATCACTAAATCCCGTCAGAATAAACATGCCCTTGTTAGTACTTTAGTACAAAGTAAGCTGGTCTCTGCTCGCGCGATTGCCGAACTGTGCTATGAAGAATACGGCACACCATTGCTAGACCTTAATGAGTTTGATCTTGCCTCCATTCCTGAAGATTTCCTCAATAAGAAACTCATTGAAAAACATCGCTGCTTACCCTTATTTAAACGTGGAAATCGCCTCTATATAGGCACATCCGACCCGACCAATATTGCAGCCCTTGAAGACTTCCAATTTAGTGCAGGCCTTCATGCAGAAGCCATTCTGGTTGAAGAAGATAAACTCGCTAAGGCGCTAGATAAAATTCTCGAAGAAGATATCAGTGGCCTTGATTTAGGCGGCATGGATGAAGCGGCACTTGCAGCCATAGAAATATCTGATACAGATAATCGTAGCGATCTGCCTGCAAGCGAGGCGAGCGACGATGCGCCTATAGTCATCTATATCAATAAAATATTGACAGATGCCATCCGTAAGGGCGCGTCGGACTTACATTTTGAACCCTATGAGAAGCGCTACCGTATTCGTTTTCGTATCGATGGTATTCTCCACGAAGTCTCAGAGCCTCCTGTTAGTCTCGCAGGCCGTTTATCAGCACGATTAAAAGTGATGTCGAAACTCGATATCGCCGAACGGCGCGTGCCACAGGATGGTCGAATTAAGATGAAACTGTCCCGCACTAAGTCTATCGACTTTCGAGTTAGTACCCTGCCGACCCTGTGGGGCGAAAAGATTGTAATGCGGATTTTGGACTCATCCTCTGCGCAATTAGGCATTGAAAAGCTCGGCTACGAGCCCGATCAAGAAAAACTCTATCTTGAGATGCTAGCAAAACCCCAAGGTATGATTCTAGTGACAGGTCCAACAGGCTCAGGTAAGACCGTCTCCCTTTATACTGGGTTAAATATTCTCAATACCGAAGAGCGTAATATTTCTACCGCAGAAGATCCGGTTGAGATTAACCTTGAGGGTGTAAACCAAGTTCACATTAATTTAAAGGCAGGGCTAACCTTCGCATCCGCTTTACGTTCATTTCTACGTCAAGACCCCGATGTGGTGATGGTGGGGGAAATCCGCGATCTTGAAACGGCCGAAATTGCCATTAAAGCGGCACAAACGGGTCACTTAGTGTTATCGACCTTGCACACTAACTCAGCAGCCGAAACCTTAACCCGTTTAATCAACATGGGCGTGCCTGGTTATAATATCGCCAGTTCAGTAAACCTGATTATTGCCCAGCGCTTAGCGCGTCGCCTCTGCCCCGAATGTAAACAAGCTGAAGTGATACCAGAACATGAGCTACTGCGCCTAGGCTTTACACAAGCACAAATTACTCAGGGCTTTACTACCTTTAAACCTGTTGGCTGTGAGCATTGCTCCGCGGGCTACAAGGGACGGGTTGGCATTTATGAAGTGATGAAGATGTCTGACGAAATTGCGCGTACTATTATGGAAGGTGGTAACTCATTACAAATCGCTTCACAGGCTAAAGCGCAAGGAATGCGAGATTTACGGCAATCAGGGTTATTGAAAGTGATCCATGGCGTCACTAGCATTGCAGAAGTCAATCGCGTAACCAGTTTTGGCTAAATCCAATCTTTATGTCTAAAGTTACGTCTAAAATTCAGGCAATAGCGCATTATTACTCGTATATTTGAATCTTAGAGTCCAAACTATTTCGCAAGCACAGCGTTCAGTTAACTAGAAATCTAGAACGATTTATTTACAGGAATAATTTATGGCTACGGCAACGACTACAAGAAAGTCTCGTACCAAGAAAACCGAGCAAAAGAGCCAACCAAAAATTTATACCTTTGAATGGAAAGGCCTAAATCGCGACGGTAAGAAAACTGCGGGAGAGCTAAGAGGTGCAACTGCCGCCGAAATCCGTAGTCAGTTAAAATCCCAAGGAGTGAACCCTAAGAGCGTTCGTAAGCAGTCATCAGCACTATTTAAGTTAGGTGATCCGAAAATCACCCCTATGGATATTGCTGTAATTACTCGCCAAATTGCGACTATGCTAGCAGCGGGCGTACCTTTAGTAACCACAATTGAACTACTCGGCCGCGGTCACGAAAAAGCTAAGGTGCGAGAACTATTAGGCAATATCCTCAGCGAAATTCAATCAGGGATTCCCTTATCCGATGCAATGCGCCCCCATAGGCGTTACTTCGATGAACTTTATGTCGACCTAGTCGCTGCAGGCGAGCACTCTGGCTCACTAGATTTGGTTTTTGACCGCGTTGCTACTTACAGAGAAAAATCAGAAGCACTGAAGTCCAAAATTAAGAAGGCCATGTTCTATCCTGCTGCAGTTGTCATAGTCGCAATCTTAGTCACATCCTTATTACTATTGTTTGTGGTGCCTCAATTTGAAGAAATTTTTAAGGGCTTTGGTGCTGAACTGCCCGCCTTTACCCAACTGGTGCTGCATATTTCCCGCGGCTTACAATCCTCTTGGTATATCTTTTTAGCCGCCATTATCGGCGGAGTATTTTTGTTTGTTCGAGCCCACAGAAACTCACAAATGGTGCGAGATAGAGTCGATGAAGCTGTGCTTAAAATCCCCGCTATTGGGCCTATATTACACAAAGGTGCCATGGCACGATTCGCCCGGACTTTAGCTACTACCTTCGCCGCGGGCGTGCCGTTAATTGATGGTCTCGAGTCTGCCGCCGGCGCATCGGGTAATGCGGTATACCGCAAAGCCATTTTAAAAATCCGTCAAGAAGTGATGGCGGGGATGCAGATGAATGTGGCGATGCAAACGACAGGCCTGTTCCCCGATATGTTAGTGCAAATGGTGATGATAGGCGAAGAATCAGGCTCACTAGATAACATGCTCAATAAAGTATCAACCATCTACGAAATGCAAGTAGATGATGCGGTTGATGGCTTATCAAGCCTGATAGAACCGATTATGATGGTGGTCATAGGTACTGTCGTTGGTGGCCTAATTGTTGCTATGTATTTGCCCATCTTCCAAATGGGTAAAATCGTCAGCTAATCTATTTGATTCAAATTAAAATAAGAAAATATAATGTCAGAATTCATCTCCCTTTTGGGCCAGCACCCTTATCTCTTTATTACTCTAAGCTTTATCTTTGCCGCTACCATTGGTAGCTTTTTAAATGTGGTAATCCACAGATTTCCTGTGATGATGAAACGAGAATGGCAGCAAGAATGCAATCAGTATTTGCAGGAATACCACGAAGAGATAGTCAACAAGATAGGAATAGACCAACTCAATAAACCTATTGATGCCTTCCCTGAAAAATATAATCTTGTTGTTCCGGGCTCAGCCTGCCCTAAGTGCAAAACGGCGATTAAACCTTGGCATAATTTACCCGTATTAGGCTGGTTAATGCTCAAGGGAAAATGCGCCGCCTGTCACGCCCCTATTTCAGCCCGCTACCCTATTATTGAATTCATCACAGGGCTACTTATCGCGACTTTAGCTTGGCATTTTGGTCCAAGCTGGCAGTTTGTTTTTGCGAGCATACTCACCTTTGTGCTTGTAGCACTGACAGGTATCGATCTTGATGAGATGTTGCTCCCCGACCAAATGACGCTACCGTTGCTTTGGCTCGGCTTGATAATCAATCTAAATCATACCTTTGCGAGCCCAACCGATGCCATTATCGGCGCGGCGGCAGGCTATTTGAGTCTATGGTCCATTTTCTGGTTGTTTAAAATCCTCACCGGCAAGGAAGGCATGGGTTATGGTGACTTTAAACTGCTCGCCGTGTTCGGTGCTTGGCTTGGCTGGCAAATGCTGCCGTTGGTGATTTTACTTTCGTCCCTCGTTGGCGCAGTCGTTGGCATCACTATGATTATCAGTAAACGCCTCAAACAAGGTAATCCCATCCCATTTGGCCCTTATATTGCTGCCGCAGGCTGGATAGCCTTGCTATTTGGGCAACAGATTGTCGATTGGTACCTATCGACACTGTAAGAGCATGCAAACTAAGCAGAAAGCGATCCGGAGTATCTTATGTCAAAGTTTGTTGTTGGCCTTACAGGCGGCATCGGCAGCGGTAAAACGACTGTTGCCAATTTATTCGCTGCAGAAGGGATTAGCTTAGTCGACGCAGATATCGTTGCCCGCGAGGTAGTCGCTCCCGGTTCAACTGGACTGGAAGCGATCGTCACTCATTTTGGTGCTGAGATATTAACACCTGAGGGTGAACTCGATCGCGCCAAGCTGCGGCAGCGGATATTTAGCCATCCTGAAGAGCGCGAATGGCTAAACCAACTATTACACCCCATGATCCGCCAAGAAATGCTCGCGCAGGTAGAAAAAGCGACCTCGACCTATGTAATTATGGTCGTGCCCTTGCTATTTGAGAACGGGTTAGATAGGTTAGTCAATCGGACTTTAGTGGTGGATATTTCGCCTGAGTTGCAAATAAATCGCACCGTAAAACGTGACAATGTTGATGCATCTCAAGTTAATAACATCATTAGTAGCCAATGTAGTCGCAGCGAAAAACTCGCTAGAGCCGACGACATTATTGATAATCAAGGAGAGATATCAAGCTTAAAACGAGAGGTGCAAGCATTGCATCAGCGCTATTTACAACTTTCTGGTACTGATAACGCCCATGACTGAATTAGTTTACGAACAGCCCCTAAACGAGAAAATTCGCAGCTACTTGCGGCTCGAATACCTCGATAAACAGCTGCAAAGTAATCTAAGCAATGACCACCAACATAGATGTTTTTATCCGCTGTTTTCCCTCTGTGAATTGTCCGAACGCTGTGATTATCGTAATGAAGTATTAAAAGATATTGAGCGGCACTTGCTGCAACTCAGCAAATGGCAAGAATTAGATCACGTCGACCACCAGCAAATCGACCTTTATATCAACGCCCTCACCCAAGCCCGCGAACCGTTGCAAAAACCAGAACGCTTCGGCTACCAACTAAAACAAGACAGATTCATTTCCGCACTAAGACAACGCTTTGGCATGCCGGGCGCCTGCTGCAACTTCGATCTGCCGCAATTGCATTATTGGCTAACAAAGCCTTGGGAAGAAAAACAGCAAGACTATCGCACTTGGATAGCGCATTTCGAACCTTTACTCACCCCCATCACACTATTACTCCAACTTACCCGCAGCACAGCCCATTACGACAATGCCGTTGCCCATGCAGGTTTTTATCAGGGCGACAGTGCTCAAGCACTTGCTTTGGTGCGAGTCAAAGTCGATGCCTCCCACGGGTGTTATCCTACGATTAGCGGCCATAAAAACCGTTTTGCAATCCATTTTGTGCAGTTTGAACAACAACGCCACTCCGACCGTTCGATTGATTTCTTACTGGCTACCTGTGCATGAAGCCTTTACACTAATGGCCTGAAAGACATTAGTATTGGCGGCCGCTGTATCGCCGTTAACCAAGAGAACAATTATGCCATTGACCGTTAACTGCCCTATCTGCAAAGCCCCTGTCGAATGGGTGCCACAATCTGCATTTAAACCTTTTTGCAGCGAGCGCTGTAAGCTCATCGACCTCGGCGATTGGGCATCAGAAAAGCATGTCATTCCGGTTAAAGCCGAATTTGATCCCGAAGCTTTTGATGAATTTGACCTCGATGAAGGCGACTTTTTTAAAGAATAACCCGAAGCGCTAACCGCTCAGTTTACGCCCATCGCAACGATTAATTGATCCAACTCTCTAATCTAAAGATAAATATTATGACCAAACGCATCCATGTGGCCGTCGGCATTATTACTAACTCGGCCGGTGACATTCTGTTGGCAAAACGCCCAGACCATTTACATCAAGGTGGGAAATGGGAATTTCCTGGCGGCAAAGTTGAGGCGGGCGAAACGGTTACTCAAGCGCTGATCCGTGAACTCAAAGAGGAAGTTGCACTCGATGTCACCGATAGTCAGCCATTTATGGCGCTGAGTTTCGATTATCCCGATAAACAAGTGCTACTCGATATCCATTCGGTCACTGAGTTTAACGGCACAGCCCAAGGCCTCGAAGGTCAGCTTATCGCTTGGGTCACTAAAGCCGATTTAATTAATTATGACTTCCCCGAGGCTAACAAGCCTATTTTAGAAAAAATTCTCGCTCAGTAATCGAGCCATGTAACTTATTATTTCAATACGCTCTATCCCCGAATCGCGGTTCGGGGATGTGCTTTTTCAATGTCTTAACTCCAAAAACTATGCAATCCTGTGATCGTTAAGCTTATAGATATTAGCAATGCGTGATCTAGCTTGCAGCAAATCAATGATCCGCTTTAATCGCATCGAGAATAATGTTTGAATCAGGCTTCATTCTTTCTCTTCGATTTTAAGGGCACATCATGCACAATAACGTTAAGGCATTCCTAGCCACTACTGCCTTATTTTTTAGTTGTCAGGCACTAGCCAATGGTGGCTGTGGATTTGAAGAACAACAACAGGGCTTAATTGCGACCTGCAGCGAGGAGAAACAAGAAGTGATTTTAACTGGCATAGTCGAAGCACAACATTTAGTCACAGATCTCAATGAGTTTGCCGAAGGGTATAAAAGCTACCAGGTCGACACTGCGGCAATCACTCCGCTTAAAAGCGTCACCGAACCAACTGAAATTATTGTGATCATTGGTACTTGGTGTCCAGATTGTCACCGTGAAACACCGCGCTTTATCCGTATCATGGAAGAAGTCGCCAATCCCAATATCAAAGTGACCTATATTGGTGTCGACCGGACGAAGAAAGATCCCGAAGGCTTAGCTGCCAAATACGACTTTACCCGTATTCCAACCTTTATTGTGCTGCAGCAAGGTAACGAAGTTGGCCGTATCGTAGAGCGCCCAACCGTTTCCTTAGAAAAAGATCTCGCCGATTTATTGAAATAAGCGACGCAGTACAAACAATAAAGGCCGCATAGCGGCCTTTGGTTTTTATCCATTCAGAGAAAGCTTAGCTCGCTTCGTCAATAATTCGCTGCGCTAACATCACTAAAACACCTTCACGTAATGCGCCACCAGATAAGGCTAAATGCTCTATCCCCAGCAACTCAAACAAAGCTAATAAAATAGCGACACCCGCTGCAAAAGTCGGTGCCCGCTCGCTACAAAGCCCAGCGATCCCCGTTAAGCTAATATCTTCTTGGGCGAGAATTTCAGCCTTCAGCAGAGTGAGCACATCGAGTGTTATCGTCTCAGATAAGCCACGGTGAAGCAGTACTTCAACCACAGATTGCACCGCACCAGAGGCACCAACAACACAATGCCAACCGAGATCGCGTAGCGTTTGTCTATGCTCAGCTAATGAGGTTAGCACTTGCTGCTTGGCATCATCGAAATCTAACTGTTGCAGCGGCAAGCTGCTGAAAAATTGGCGATTATAAGTCACGCTACCAAAGGGCAAACTGGTTTTGAACAACACTTGATGCCCATCACCGATAATAAACTCAGTGCTCGCCCCGCCGATATCTATGACTAAACGGCGGCCTTGACCACAGGTGGTGGCCACCATGCCTTGATAGATAAGCTCAGCTTCACGCATGCCTGAGATGATTTCAATCGGATGACCTAAGAGCGGCAATGCACGCCGATTAAACTCATCGGCATTGCTGATACTGCGAAGGGTTGCGGTAGCAATCACAGCGACATGATTTGCTTCAATCTTATGTTGTACCAACATTTGGGCAAACATACTCAAACAGTCGAGGCCGCGCTGCATCACGTCATGGCTTAAGTTGCCATCGTCGCCTATACCTTCGGCGAGCCTCACCTTGCGTTTATATTTCGCAATAATATGCGGCTGACCACCACGAGTTTTGGCGATCAGCATATTAAAACTGTTTGAGCCTAATGTTATAGCGGCATAAGCGGGTGTTGGCATTTACGAATGTCTACGTGTCCTATCATGACGAGGAGGGCGAGCACCACTGCGCTGCGCACCTGGACGACTTGTCCCAGAACGATCACGCAGGTTTCGAGTGCCGCTCGGGTGTTTACGGTGGATCTTCGCTGGCGTTGGAATATCGGCCAATAAAGCTTCACTGTCGTAATTACTCACTGGAATCGAATGATTAATATAGCTTTCGATTGCTGGCAAGTTCAACGCGTACTCTTCACAGGCAAAGCTTATCGACATGCCCTTATTACCCGCACGACCCGTACGACCGATTCGGTGCACATAGTCTTCACAATCATCAGGTAAATCATAGTTATACACGTGTGAAACGTCAGAAATATGTAAACCGCGAGCCGCAACATCGGTAGCAACCAATATATCTAATTGGCCACTGGTAAACTGCTCAAGAATACGAATACGTTTTTTCTGTGGCACATCACCCGTTAACAAACCCACGCGATGTCCATCACCTTCAAGCCAAGACCAAAGCGTTTCACAGCTGTGCTTAGTGTTAGAGAAAACGATGGCCTTTTCTGGCCAATCTTCTTCAATCAAGGTCAGCAACAAACGCATCTTCTCTTCTTGCGAAGGATAGAAGATTTCTTCTTTGATGTTTTTAGAGGTTTTTTCTTCAGGAGCGATTTCGACTTTAACTGGCTCGTTCATATGATCGTAAGCCAGCTCTTGCACTTTCATCGACAAGGTTGCCGAAAATAGCATATTAAGACGTTGATTTGCCTCAGGCATACGTCTAAACAAGAAGCGGATATCTTTGATAAAACCTAGATCGAACATACGATCGGCTTCATCTAATACTACAGCCTGAATCGAATTCAGACCGATAATGCCTTGGCGAACGTAGTCGATAATTCGACCCGTAGTACCAATCAAGATATCAACACCTTGATCTAATACTTTACGCTGCACATCGTAACTTTCGCCGCCATAAACAATACCCACCTTTAAGTGAGTGTGTTTAGCGAGTAAAATCGCATCTTTAGCAATCTGAATCGCCAGTTCGCGAGTCGGAGCCATAATGATGGCGCGGGGCTGATTAATCAGTCGACCTTCAGGTACGGGAGTCGATAATAAGTGATTAAAAGTGGCGACCAAAAAGGCCATTGTCTTGCCAGTGCCCGTTTGTGCTTGACCAGCGATATCTTTTGATTGAAGTAATACAGGCAGTGATAACGCCTGGATCGGCGTACAAAATTCGAAGCTATTCTCGGCAAGGGCCTGTTTAACCTCAGGATGTAGAGGTAGGTCGGCAAACCTTTGGGTAGATAGATGTGTTTCGCTCATAGCGCAAGCTTACCTGTTGAGGTTGCAATAAGATACTCGATCGTTTGAAATAGCCACATTGTAAAAAGGTAACTTGAAAAGCTATTTTTCAGCCCCAATATACATGGTAAGCCATTAACAAACCAGCAATGGCACCCAAACTGGAGAACATCATGAGCGATAAAATTATATACCTGAGTGACGACAGCTTCGAAAACGACGTATTAAAGTCTGATTTGCCAGTATTGGTAGACTTCTGGGCCGAGTGGTGTGGTCCTTGTAAAATGATCGCTCCAATTTTAGACGATGTGTCTGAAGAATATGCAGGCCGCGTGACTATCGCTAAATTAAACGTTGACCAAAACAATGTTTCTCCAGCGAAATATGGCGTTCGTGGCATCCCAACTTTACTGTTATTCAAGAACGGCGAATTAGCCGCAACTAAAGTTGGCGCACTCTCAAAAACGCAATTAAAAGAGTTTATCGACGCGCAAATCTAATTTGATGTGGTAATGAGTGACCTCCGGCACAAGCTATAAATTAATTGTGCCGGAATTTCCCTAAATTTCTGGACGCCCCGCTTTGTTAGTGCTACTTTAATAACCAGATTCTTTCTAATAACCTCTTCTCGCTCGTCAATCACTATCCTGAATTACATCCTTACTGATTGATCGCGGTAAGCTTTGTCGCGTAACACAAGACCCCCAAAATGAACTTAACTGAATTAAAAGACACGCCGATTTCTGACCTAGTCTCGCTAGCTGAAAATATGAAGCTCGAAAATATGGCCCGCGCTCGCAAGCAGGACATTATTTTCTCAATCCTTAAAGCCCACGCAAAAAGTGGAGAAGACATTTTCGGTGGTGGGGTATTAGAAATACTCCAAGACGGTTTCGGCTTCTTACGCAGCTCAGACGGTTCTTATTTAGCTGGTCCAGATGACATCTATGTCTCACCAAGCCAAATTCGCCGCTTCAACATGCGAACGGGTGATACCATTTTTGGTAAAATTCGCCCACCGAAAGAAGGCGAGCGTTATTTTGCCCTATTGAAAGTCAACGAAGTTAACTTCGATAAACCAGAAAACTCCCGTAATAAAATCCTCTTTGAAAACTTAACCCCACTCCACGCAGAAGAACGTATGCGTATGGAGCGTGGCAACGGCTCAACTGAAGATATTACCGCACGTATTCTGGATTTATGCTCACCGATTGGTAAAGGTCAACGTGGTTTGATCGTTGCACCACCAAAAGCCGGTAAAACGCTATTACTTCAAGGTATTGCTCAGAGTATCAGCTACAACAACCCAGAAGTGGTGTTGATGGTATTGTTGATCGATGAACGCCCAGAAGAAGTCACTGAGATGCAGCGCCTCGTTAAAGGCGAAGTTATCGCATCAACCTTCGATGAGCCAGCCAGCCGTCACGTTCAAGTTGCCGAAATGGTGATTGAAAAAGCCAAACGCTTGGTTGAGCACAAAAAAGACGTGGTTATCCTACTCGATTCTATTACTCGTCTAGCCCGCGCCTATAACACTGTTATCCCGTCATCGGGCAAAGTGTTAACCGGTGGTGTGGATGCGAACGCCCTGCACCGTCCAAAACGCTTCTTCGGTGCGGCACGTAACATCGAACACGGCGGCAGCTTGACCATTATCGCCACTGCTTTGGTTGATACTGGTTCTAAGATGGACGAAGTGATCTACGAAGAATTTAAAGGTACAGGTAACCAAGAGCTGCATCTGTCACGTAAAGCGGCAGAAAAGCGTGTGTTCCCAGCCATTGACTTCAACCGCAGTGGTACGCGTCGTGAAGAAAAACTCACGACTCAAGAAGAACTGCAAAAAATGTGGATCCTGCGTAAGATCTTAAATCCTATGGATGAAGTCAGCGCAATGGAATTCTTAATCGACAAATTGGCTATGACCAAGACTAACGAAGAATTCTTTACCGCCATGAAACGCGCTAAGTCTTAATCTTCGCGAGTCGCTAAAAAAAGCCGCATCATGCGGCTTTTTTGTTTCTTAAATCCTAAGATTTTTTTACTGCCAGTATTTGACCTAAGCTTTTACTCAAAGCCTGTGTGCGCTGCCGCAGCATTTCCCTCAGCAACAAGACAACAGGCGTCACATGCTCGCGTCCTGGGCACACTAAGTACAAATCGACTGGCTCACCTTGATACTCAGGCAACAATCGTACTAACCGCCCTGAGATTAAGTCATCGGCCAGATCTAGACTCGACTTAAATACCAACCCTTTGCCAGCCACAGCCCAACGGCCGGCAATCTCGGCATCATTAGCACTACGATTGCCCGTGACACGCACTTTGAATTCTTGACCATCACGCCTAAATAGCCATTGATCGTGGGTGCGACCATCCAACTTATAAAACAAGCAATTATGCTCAACTAATTGTTCTAATGAATTAAGCACACCAAACTTGGCGAGATATTCAGGTGAGGCGCACAAGACACGATCAACACTGCAGATAGGAAAAGCCACTTGGTTAGAATCCTGCGGTTTTCCATAGCGCACGGCGACATCAATTTTATCGTGGTAAAAACTGCTGATATTGTCCCCAAGGTGCAAGCGCACTTGCAGTTGAGGAAAATCGAGCAAAAACTCGTCGAGCCAAGGCACAAACAAATTACGGCCAAAGTCTGAAGAAACCGACAGGCTTAAAGTGCCAGATATTTTACCTTTATCACTGGCGATAGCCTGTTCGCCAAGCGCTAAATCGCTTAGCGCTCGTCGGCAATGAATAAGATAACGTTCACCTTGCACAGTCAAACGTAAGCTGCGTGTCGTGCGGATAAATAAGCTAGTATCGAGCTGTTTTTCAAGCCGTTTTATTGCCGCGCTGGCAGAAGCGGCGGAGATATCCATCTCGGCTGCTGCGGCAGATATATTGCCGCAATCAGCGACTCGCACGAACAAAGCTAAATCATTAATTAGCATGATTATCAAAAATCCTTTGAAAAAATTACAAACTTTATCCTGTTTATCTCTTGGCTAATATTCCACACAATGACTACACGATACAAGTACACTCAAACAAGTAGACTCCAGCAAGTACACCCAGAGGAATAAACATGAAAGCCATTGGTTACCAAACTGCAGGTGCAATCACAGCGCCAAATGCATTAGAAAACATCACGCTAGCCGAGCCAACTGCGACAGGTTTTGACCTTTTAGTGGAAATCAAAGCCATTTCTGTCAATCCGGTTGATACAAAAATCCGTGCATCTAGCTCAGCGCCTGCAGGCGAATACAAAATTATCGGCTGGGATGCGGTCGGTGTCATCAAAGCCGTTGGTGAGAAAGCCAGTCTTTTCAACATTGGCGATGAAGTGTGGTACGCGGGCGATATTAGTCGCAGCGGAAGTTATGCAGAATATCAATTGGTTGATGAACGAATTGTCGGCCATAAACCTAAGAGTCTAACCTATGCCCAAGCGGCGGCATTACCCTTAACCGGAATTACCGCATGGGAGATTCTATTCGACCGCCTAGGTCTACCCCTAGATGGTTCGGCAACTGACGCCCGCATTTTAATTATCGGCGCGGCCGGTGGTGTGGGCTCTATCATCACTCAACTGGCGGTAAAACTCACAGGGGCAGAGGTAATTGGCACTGCTTCTCGCCCAGAATCCGCCGCTTGGGTGCAAAAACTCGGCGCCGATGCGGTCATAGACCACACTAAATCGCTCTCGGGCGAACTTGCCAATATTGGCATTACTGATGTGACCCATGTGATTAGCTTGACCCAAACCGACCAACATTTTGATGAAATAGTGCAAGTGCTTAAGCCGCAAGGAAAACTAGCGCTTATCGATGATCCTAAAGGCCCATTAGATGTGATGAAACTCAAGCGTAAGAGCCTGTCATTACATTGGGAGCTGATGTTTACCCGAAGTCTTTATCAAACCGAGGATATGGTAGCCCAACATCACTTGCTCAATCGCTTAAGTGCCCTTATCGATACAGGCGAGTTACAGAGTACGTTCGGTGAGCACTACGGCACCATTAATGCCCAAAACTTAATCAAGGCCCATACTCAGATTGAGTCAGGCAAAGCTATAGGTAAAATTGTTTTGGAAGGTTTTAGTCAATGAAAATAACGGTATTTGCCCAAATCATAGCGAATCAAGGCCAAAGCGATGCGCTATTTAAGATACTCAAGCAACTCGTGACGGACACGCATACCGAAGCTGGCTGCATCGAATACAAGCTGCATCACTCATTGGATGATGAAAATATCTTCTGGATGTACGAAATTTGGCAATCCCAAGCAGCATTGGATGAACATATGGCGAGTGCGCATTTCCAAGCATTTGTCGCCCAAACGGCAGACTTAATCAGTCGAGCTGACATCCATAAAAGCTACGCCTGTTAGTCAATAAAAAAGCGCCAAACACGTTGGCGCTTTTCATGATGATCACTTATCAAATCAGCGTCATAGCCATCTTGCGGCGTAAATAGGCGATTTGCTGCATGTGTGGTAAATCCTTAGGGCAGTTATCTTGGCAGCCGAGTAAAGTCATACAACCAAACACCCCATCCTGATTACCAATCACATGGTAAAAATCCTCCGCTGTGCGCGCATCACGGCTATCCATCTCGAAACGGGCAATTTTCATCATACCGACGGCGCCGACAAAGGTTTCACGCATTTGCTTAGTCGCGCAAGCTGAAACACACACGCCGCACTCAACGCAGCGCTCAAGCTCATACAGGCACGCAGCTTCGTCTGGGTCCATTGGATCTTCGAGGCGATGCACGCTGATGTCATTGGCCTTAGGGTGTAACCACAGCTTTAAGCGTTCAGCCAATTCCCGCATAAACTTACCGGTATTGACTGATAGGTCGCCAATCAACTCAAAGCCTGGCAGCGGCATTAGAGTAATTTCGCCCTTAGGATATTTGGCGGTTAAGGTGCGACACGCTAACGTCGGGAAACCGTTAATCACCATAGCGCAACTGCCACAAATGCCCGCACGACAAACAAAGTCGAACTGCACCGAGGTATCTTGTTCTTCCCTGAGTTTATTGAGGGCGATAAAGACCGTCATACCCGGCGTTTCGGTAAGCTGATATCGCACCATTTTCGGCTTATCGTTTGGCTCCTGCGGATCATAACGAAAGATATTAAAGGTTAACTGACGACCTTGGCTCATTATGATTTTTCTCCTAACGCATTGGCGGACGGGCTTTTTAAAGTATCACTTAAACGTTCATTATTAGGTTGTAAGCTTTCGGGTAATTCAAAGGGCATAAGCGCCCGCTGGCGTTGATAACGGTCCGCATCATCACCTAACTCAGCTAAAATCTCGGCAATCTGTTGCTCACGTTTTTCGGTATCGGGATGCACTATGGCGTTGTTAATGCCATAACCACGATAACCCGGCGGGAGCTCCATCTTCATCACATCGAGCGCTTCGTAATTAAGCACAGGTTCGAGCGCATCGGGATCGGGCCAACTGGCTAAGGTGCGATTTAGCCAATCGCGATCATTGCGCTGCGGAAAATCTTCTCGAGCATGGGCACCACGGCTCTCGGTTCGTGCCGCTGCGCCGCAGGCCACAGTCAGCGCTACTTTGAGCATACGCTTGACCCGCAGGGCTTCGACCAGCTCAGGATTGGCGTGACGTTTCTTACACTTGAGCCCAAGTTTACGCGAACGTTCGAGCAGCACTTTAAGTTCAGCGACGGCCTTATCAAGCTCAGGGCCATTACGGAAAATCCCCACATAGTCCATCATGATGCGCTGCATTTCGCGTTTGAGTGCAAAGGCGCTCTCGTGGCCATCACCTTCGATCAGCAGATCAATTTCACTCTGCACCTGCTGCATAAAGCGTTCTGCAAGCTGAGTGTCAATCTCAAGGCTATTGTTCTCACAAAAATCGGCGACATATTTACCGATAATCATGCCGCCAACCACGGTTTCGGCCAACGAATTACCGCCTAAACGGTTAAAGCCATGCATATCCCAACAGGCCGCCTCACCGACACTGAACAAACCTTTAAGCTGTGGACTTTCACCCGTGGCATTGGTTCGAATGCCACCCATAGAATAATGCTGGGTTGGGCGCACCGGGATCCAATCTTTTGCGGGATCGATACCGAGGAAGTTTTCACAAATTTCCTGCACTTCACGCAGGTTAGTTTCAATATGTTTGCGACCTAACAGAGTGATATCCAGCCACAGATGCGGCCCATAGGGGCTATCGACGCCTTTACCTTTACGTATGTGTTCTGTCATGCGGCGTGATACCACATCCCGCGATGCCAACTCTTTTTTATCGGGCTCATAGTCTGGCATAAAGCGGTAACCGTCTTTATCACGCAATAAACCGCCATCTCCACGGCAGCCTTCTGTAGTTAAAATCCCCACGGGCACGATAGCAGTGGGATGGAATTGTACCGCTTCCATATTGCCAAGGGTGGCAACGCCGGTTTCTAGCGCGAGCGCTTGGCCAATACCTTCGCAGATAATCGCATTGGTCGACACTTCATAAATTCGGCCATATCCGCCAGTGGCGATGGTGGTGGACTTAGCCACATAAGCCCTGAGTTCACCCGTTATCAAACAGCGGGCGATTACCCCATGGCAGCGCTTACCATCGTGAATAAGTGCCAACGCTTCGATACGTTCATGGACGGGAATATCCATAGAAATTGCTTTATTATCCATGGCATACAACAGCGAGTGACCCGTACCGTCGGCGGTATAACAAGTGCGCCATTTTTTTGTGCCGCCAAAGTCACGGGCGTTAATTAGTCCATGGGCTTCCTGCGCCTCATGCAAGGTCACTTTTTGCGCGTTAACGATCACATCTCTTGGGCCAGCACTCACCCTCGACCAAGGCACGCCCCACGTCGCCAATTCACGCACCGCCTTAGGTGCACAGTGAGCAAACATCCGCGCCACATCTTGATCGCAGCCCCAATCGGAACCTTTTACTGTATCTTGAAAATGCACATCTTCATCATCGCCCATGCCTTTTACGGCATTGCCTAAGCTCGCCTGCATACCGCCTTGGGCGGCAGCTGAGTGGGAGCGTTTCGCAGGAATGAGTGACAGGACTAAGGTATCGAGCCCCCGCTCTTTGGAGGCAATCGCCACCCTTAAGCCAGCGAGTCCGGCGCCTACCACTAATGAATCGGTATAAATCAGTTTCACGCCTGCTCCTTAATTGGGTCTGTTGTGCTTGTGCCGTTTGCTGTATTCGACATTCTATTTATTAATAAGCTTATTCATTGATTTACTTATTCATTAATTGCCGGCGGAGTTAACTCGCATGGGGTAAAAACGCCAGCAGCGAAGCTATGCCGACGGTGACAAATAGCACGCTTACTATAGTTTTGATCTTACGTAATCGGTTGCGACTATTGAGATCCCGCGCCGCGCCCCATTTCAAGGCCACACGGTAAATACCAATCGCCGCATGCAACTCCACTGTAAGCAGCAACGGCAGGTAAACCATCCACACACCTTGGTTCCAAATACGGTCGGCGCTCCCTTGGGGACCTATGGTTTCGGGGGCTGACCCAATGAGCCACAAATGCACAGGCAGCAAGAGTAAAATCACCACACCGGTAATGGCTTGCCAGCGCCACAGACGAGTATCACTGTGGTTGATCACTTGCATTTGTTGCCGCAGTGCCCTTTGCTGACGCAGGCTCATGGGTAACTTTTGCAGCGCAACTAACACATGCACTAACGCTAGAGCGGCAATGCCCATTGCAATAGCCGTCACCACCCAGGGATAACCGTGGCCATCGTCAGAAAGAAAACTCAACTCCATAGTGCGCGCCACCCAATTCATGGCATCGCTACCCAGTAAAATCGATGACACTAAGACTAAGTGGGTCCACAGAAAGACCGCGAGGATGACGCCAGACACGCTCTGACTTAAATCCAGCCAAGCACTCCATTTTTTAATAGTTAGTTTGATCGCCATCCTATCGCCTCACGCCGTTGACCGTATCGAGCCAATCTCATTAAGTCTTACTGCAAATTAATATCGCTCACATATCCACATGAAAACGTGAGCCAGATCAATTGAGTGCTGAATAATTAACCTAATGCTTAAATAATAGCAGTGAAACAAAATCCTGCTGCCAGCTCAAAGCCTACTCAGGCACAAAGGGCTGCACAGGAATACCCAGCTCACTACCGATAAACAGATAGGACGCTAGGCTCGCAGTCCCCAGACATAGCAGATAGATAATCAACACCTTAGCTATTTTTCGTAGACCTGAGCGTTTGGTGGTTATGCCCCACTTTACCGCAACGCGATACAGACCAATCATGGCGTGCACAACCACAGCAGGCAGCAACAGCGCATATAACAACCAAGCATTGTCGTGATACACCCGCTCGGCCGATAAATGCGGACCAATTTCGGGATTCAAAATCATAGTGAAGAGGTGAACAGGAACGAGGAAAAATAAGATAAAGCCGCTGATCAGTTGCCAAAACCACGCATGGGTGTCCTTGTGGTTGATGCTGCCCATGTGCGAGCGCAGGGCGCGCCATTGCCCGAGCTGCGCCGGAAAACGCCGCAGTGCTACCGCCGCATGCACTATCACCACCAGCAACATAAACACTGAAAACACTTTTGTGACTATGGGGAAACCGTGTCCTGTGCCGCTGAACATGCCACCTTCAAGCAACTGCACAACACGATAAAAGGCCTCTTTTCCCAGTAAAATGCTCGACTCAAAATGCATATGCAGCAATAAAAAGCTGCCGAGCATAATCCCTGTCACGCTCTGTAGCCTGTCAGCCTTAGCCGACCAAGGATGACCTAGCGGCGTACTCACCCTATTGTGAACTCGAGTTATGCTTGTCATCTTAGATTCACCTATGTCGTTCGTCGTTGGCACCTCTTGGCTAACTACACCATAGCAGCAACGCAGAACCGGCCTCAGTGTCACAGATTTAAAGCGTGAGCCAACTCACCTGACTGAGTGCAACTCTTAGAAGAAGATCACAAAAAACATACCGAGCCAAACAAAGGTAAAGCCAATTAACCAATATATTTCAGAGTGTTATATTAAATATTAAAACTGATAATTCGTTTTTTAATACCAATCAATGCGCGTTCGCTAACACCTTGTCTACGCAGACAAAAACGCTATGCCACGATAGTCAGTCGCAGAACCTTAAGCCATGGTTTACAATAGCGCGATATTTTGAACCCTTAGCTTTTGCACACTCAGCCACAGGATGCCCCCATGCCTTGGATCCAACTCCGTATAAACACCAATAGCGATGACGCTGAAACCATCAGCGACTTGCTCATGGAAGAAGGCTCAGTCTCTATCACCTTCGAAGACGGTAAAGACACCCCTATTTTTGAACCTAAACTGGGCGAAACCCCACTGTGGCGCGATACCGTTGTCGTTGCCCTATTCGATGCAGAAACCGATCTGACACCGACCATCGCCATGCTGAAAACCTTGCCTTTCCTCGGCGAGAACTTCAGCCATAAGGTCGAACAAATTGAAGATAAAGACTGGGTGCGTGAGTGGATGGATAACTTCCACCCCACTCAATTCGGCACGCGTTTGTGGATCTGCCCAAGCTGGCGCGAGATCCCCGATCCAACCGCAGTCAATGTGATCCTCGATCCCGGTCTTGCCTTCGGCACAGGCACTCACCCTACGACTGCACTGTGTTTAGAGTGGCTAGACAGCTTAGATTTAACCGATGAAGAAGTGATCGACTTTGGCTGTGGCTCTGGCATCTTAGCCGTAGCAGCACTGAAACTGGGCGCGAAAAACGTCACAGGTATCGATATCGACTATCAAGCCATCGACGCCTCGCGTGCCAACGCCGAGCGCAATGATGTCGCCGACAAGCTAGCCTTGTACTTGCCAGAAGACCAACCCGCCGATCTCAAAGCCGACGTTCTGGTCGCCAATATTCTTGCCGGCCCACTGCGTGAATTAGCGCCTTTGATCGCAGAACGCGTAAAAACCGGTGGCAAACTTGCCCTTTCCGGTCTCCTCAAAGAACAAGCCCAAGAAATCTCTGACTTTTATAGCCAATGGTTCGATATGGACGCAGCGGCTCACAAAGAAGATTGGAGCCGCTTGACAGGCAAGCGTAAATAGCGCTAAAGGGTGGCGCAACATGCGCCACCGCTGGCTTCTAACTATTCAGCCTCTGACTTCTCGCCGATTAAAAGTCAAGAAAAAAAATTACATCTAGGTCATTTATTGACCTTTTCACGGCCAACAAAAAGGGCTACTATAGCGCCCCTTTGAAGAGCTAAGGTGAAACATAAAATGCAGATTGGACCCTATCAACTGAACAATCAGCTGATCGTGGCACCAATGGCAGGTGTCACCGATCAAGCTTTCCGTAATCTTTGTCTTCGTTATGGCGCAGCCCTAGCGGTTTCCGAGATGCTTTCATCCAATCCTGAAGTTTGGGATACAGATAAAAGCCGCCAGCGCATGACGCATTCTGGCGAGGAAGGCATCCGCTCAGTGCAAATTGCAGGAGCCGATCCTGATTTAATGGCGCAAGCCGCGTTGTTCAATGTTGAACAAGGCGCTCACATCATTGATATCAATATGGGTTGCCCCGCGAAAAAAGTGAATAAAAAGCTGGCTGGCTCAGCGCTGATGCAAAACCCGCCGCTGGTAAAAGAAATTTTACAAGCCGTGGTCGCCGCAGTGAATGTGCCCGTCACGTTAAAGATTCGCACCGGCTGGGAGCCAGAACACAAGAATGGTGTTCAAATCGCCCAGATTGCCCAAGATTGTGGCATCGCCTCGCTCGCCGTTCACGGTCGCACGAGACAATGTATGTACAGAGGCGACGCTGAGTACGACACGATTAAAGCAATCAAACAGAATGTCTCGATTCCTGTCGTCGCCAATGGGGACATCGACAGTCCGGAGAAAGCCCGCTTTGTGCTGGAATACACCGGTGCCGATGCCTTGATGATAGGACGGGGTGCTCAAGGACGGCCTTGGATTTTCAGAGAAATCCAGCACTACTTGGAAACGGGTAATAAGCTAGCGCCCATTGAGGTTGCCGAACAGCGTCAAGTGATGCTGGAACACCTCACCAAACTGTATGATTTGTATGGTGAATACAAGGGTATCCGCTTCGCCAGAAAACATATGGGATGGTACCTAGACCAAGAAGCTCAGCGCCAATTTAGGGCTGACTTTAATCGGCTGGAAACCGCTGCAGAACAGTATTCCCTCGTGGAATGTTATTTTGATGAATTAGTACAGAATTAATAAAGAGCAGAATAGAATGTTTGATCAGACAACTAACACAGAAGTTCACCAGCTTACCGTTGGCAAAATCGAAACCGCAAACGGCACTATCAAGCCCCAGTTATTACGTGACGCAGTAAAGCGTGCCGTAACTAACTTCTTCGCACAGTTGGACGGTCAGGAAGCACAAGAAGTTTATGAAATGGTGCTAAGCGAAGTTGAAGCGCCTCTGCTTGACATCATCATGCAACACACTCGTGGCAACCAAACCCGCGCAGCAAACATGCTAGGTATCAACCGTGGTACTCTGCGTAAAAAATTGAAAAAATACGGCATGAACTAATCCGCAAGGATTAAGCTGTTGTATTGAAAAAAAAGAAAAGGCCTGAAGAGATTCAGGCTTTTTTGCTTTTTGATACATCATTTTCTAATGTAAACCTTTCTAATGCGCGCCCTTCTTATGCACATAGTTACACAGTCACCATCATGCTTGGTTCACGCCAACTAAGACATGATTCACCACACTATGAGCTTGGCTGCGTTTGATGACCAAAACCAATAGACAATCCATACAGAGCTATAGCATAACCTTGACACGAGCTATCGGGTTTTAAGTTATAATGCATTTAAAAATCAGCCTGTTAATTCTAAAACTTTTTTAGCCGTAGGTTTTACATTGTCATTGACTCACTCTGAACAAGATATCAAGCACAGTTGGTTTGGCCATTTCTTTATTGGCAAAGCTGATGCGATAAAACTCAGCGCCAGTGGTATTAGCATTAATCGCACTAAAGGCGGCTTTTTTGTTCACTCTCGCCACGCTAACAAAGTTGCCGCTGACGAATGCTTTACCTGGCAGCAACTGGACTCTCCGCCAGTTTTTACCTTGAGTCCGCTCGGATATTTACTCAGTTTCACAGTATCTGGCAAAGCCTATCAACTGCCGTTTCTTAGCTATTTTGCACAGCATCAATTTGGCAACGAAATCGCACTGCTTTGGGCGAATGCCAACGGGGGGCGCATTGCTGGGTTAGTGGCGAAAGTCGATAAAATACTGGCACACACTTATTTACGTGAATCGCGTTTAGCAATGATACAAGCCAGAGTCGCGCGCGAATATCAGCGTTGGTTCCCTTGGTGTGAAAACCTGCCATTGTCTGCATATTTACGCTCTGTGTTAGCGAGGCTTAAGCAAATCCACCACTGGACTCGCGCCGATGTAAAGCAGCTGCGCGAAGATTACGTTCAGTCTCAGCTTGTTAAATTTGCCGACTATTTTGAGCGTGTAGAATCTAATCCCTTAACCGAAAAACAGCGCCGAGCTTGTATTATCGATGATAACAATAACTTGTTATTGGCAGGTGCTGGCACGGGCAAAACCAGTGTGATGGTCGGGCGAGCGGGATATTTACTTAAGAGTGGTCAAGCAAAACCCGATGAAATACTGCTGTTAGCCTATGGCCGTCAAGCGGCTGACGAGATGGATGAGCGGATTAAAAACAAGCTTGGCACTGAGGATATCAAGGCGAGTACTTTCCACAGTTTAGGCTTAAAAATTATCGCCGATGTTGAGCGCGCTAAACCCAGTTTGTCCCCTTGGGCAGAAGATGACAAAGCCAAAGCGCTGTGGGTGCACAATACCCTTGAGACTTTGATTGAAGATGCAGCTTACCGTAAGCAGCTTTTCGAGTACTTCAGCCGTTTCTATTATGTTGAAAAAAGCCCGTTCGAGTTCGAGGTGGAAGGTGAGTATTTTCAATACTTGAATGATAACGATATTCGCAGTCTTAAAGGTGAGCGAGTCAAAAGCTTTGGTGAGCTCTACATTGCCAACTGGCTATTTAGCAACGGCATCGAAAATGTTTATGAAGCTAAGTATGAGCATGATGTGCGCAGTATTGATTTTCGTCAGTATCAACCCGATTTCTATCTGCCTGAATACCAAGTTTATCTTGAATACTATGGTATTGATGAACACCACAATACCGCCCCTTATATCGATAACCAAAAGTACTTGGAATCGATGGCATGGAAACGCCAGCTACATCAACAACATGGTACTAAGTGTATTGAGCTATTTTATTACCAACATAAAAACGGGTCGTTAATCGGTAAGCTTGAGCAAGCTTTACAGGTCTTTAAAGTGCAATACGCGCCCTTACCCGATGAAGCCATACTCGCCACCCTGCATGAACTAGGCCGCGTGACTGAATTGGCAAAAATGTTTAGTCAGCTGATTGGCCTATATAAAGCAACTTGCCTTGATGAACATGGTCTTGAGGGAGTATTTGCCAGCGCCGCCGATGCTCAGCAGACGCGTAAGGCATTCGAACTGCTTGAGCCCATACTCACGCGCTATGAGCAGCATTTAGCAATAAATGGTGACATTGATTTTGAGGACATGATTGGCAAAGCGCTGACGTATCTACAACGTGGGCAATTTATTAGCCCGTGGCGTTTTATTATGGTGGATGAGTTCCAAGATATTTCAGAACCACGTGCCCGCTTAGTGCGTGCCTTGAGGGATTCCTGTGCGCCCCATTCTAAAACACAGGCGTCTTTATTTTGTGTCGGGGATGACTGGCAGGCAATTTATCGCTTTAGCGGTGCAGATGTGAGTTTAACCACGCAGTTTACTCACTATTTTGGACCAACCGCTCTAAGCAAACTAGATCTAACTTTTAGGTTTAACAGCAGTATTGGGAAGGTTGCCACCCAGTTTGTCAGCCAAAATCCCACACAATTGAGCAAGGATATTCGCTCCCTCACGCAGGTTACCTCCCCCGCAGTTTCAATAATACGCCGAGGAGAAAACGAACCCGCCAATAAAGATGAGCCAAGCCCGAATGCATTAGAACAAGCATTAACGGCGATAAGTGCAAGGATAAACGCCGGAAGTGACAAACTTAGCAGCTTACCGAACGTCTATTTGCTGGCACGTTTCTGGTTTCAGTTACCCGATAAAACCCAAGTTAACCAACTTAAAACTAAGTACCCCAACATGAAGATTGAGTGCCAATCTTTTCATGCTTCGAAAGGGAAAGAGGCCGATTATGTGGTGATCATGGGGATGAAGACGGGAATGCATGGCTTCCCTTCAATGAAAGTCACTCCTCCGATACTAGATGCATTTTTACCAAAAACGGAAGCGTTTGAATTTGCAGAAGAACGCCGACTATTTTATGTCGCATTAACGCGGGCAAAACACCGCGCCTATGTGATTGCCGATATGACAGATGTGAGTCCTTTCGTCACTGAACTGCTTACAAAAGACTACCCAATTGAACAAGATGAGTTCAACACCTCTTTAGTACAAAGGTTATTTGAAGACATAAAATGCGTGCGTTGTAGCACGGGAACGCTTAAGCCTAGAACGGGAAAATTTAAATCGTTTTATTCTTGCTCACACTTTCCCTTGTGCGATCACAAGGAGCAAGGCTGCGAACTCTGCGCTAGCCCAATGACGCGTAACCGTTTTGCAGGCTTTAAGGTGTGCCTAAATGAGGCTTGTGGACATATATCACCGCTTTGTAACCTTTGCGGCGGCGACATGCTGTTGAAGGATGGTCGATTCGGCCCCTTTTGGGCCTGTCGCAATTACCGCGGGCAAAACCTACCCAGTTGTACGAATACACTAAACAAGACCAAGTTATCGATCCCAAGTTAAGTGATAAAAAGCGAAACGCTTTGGCGTTTTCGTCAATCTGTATTTCAAGGTTACGAGAGCCAATTTGCCACTCCAAGCTAAGGCGGCCACCTACTCCTTAAGAGATATTTTATTCAATTAACTGTGACATCATCAGCAAATCCTGAGTATTTTAGTCGGGTTTAGTTGCTACGCATTAAAGCTGCAAATAATATGAATGTAAATTTATTGCTGCTTTGGAGCTATTCATGTCTGCTACTTCTATCCCGCAAGATGTACAAACCTCAGTTCATGGAGTGAGTTCTCAACCTCGCCATGATGCACAACTTGGTCAAGGTTTTCCGCTTAGTGAGAGCGCTCAGGATAACCACTGGCTGGAAAGAAAAGTCGGTGAGTTAGTTGCCGAAGATTTTCGCCGCGCCCATGTGTTCAGCCAATTTGGTATCGATTTCTGTTGTGGCGGCGGTAAACCGCTGTCGATCGCCTGCGAGCGTGCAGACATAGATCCCGCAAAAGTAGTTGCTGCACTGAATTCCGTAACACTGACTGGCAGCAAAGAAGATGAATTGAATCAATTACCCTTAGATCTACTTATTGAATATATAGAATCAACGCACCATCAATACGTGCGCGAAAAAGCCCCATTATTAGTCGAATACTCCGAGAAGATGGTCCGAGCCCACGGTGAGCGCTATGCCGAAATTATTCCCTTTGCGGGTTGGATACGTGCTTTAGTTGAAGACCTGATGCCGCATTTAATGAAAGAAGAAAAAATACTGTTTCCGGCGATCCGCGGCTTGAGTCAAGCAGAGCACATTGAAACTTGCTTTGGTCATATTGGCAATCCCATCAATGCGATGCAGCACGAACATGAAGAAGTCGGTTTGATCTTGCAAAAATTACGCGAGCTCACGAACGACTTCACGCCACCGGAACATGCTTGCACTACGTGGCGTGTGTGTTATGCCACGCTAGCGGAGTTTGAGGCAGACTTACATCAGCATATTCACTTAGAAAACAATATTCTATTTCCTAAGGCATTAGGTCTCGCTCAATAATCGATTAAATGTTGCTGCTGTGATGCCCCTAAATTACGGGTCATCCGCTAAACCTTGAGGCCGGACCTAAGTCTGGCCTTTCAATTGTTGACGTGCTACAACAAGTCATGTGTCGCTGACGGATAAGCTGCCATGACATTTCAATCATTTGCACTCGATGACATTGCCGATTTACACGAATCGGCTCAAGTAGAGTTTAAACTCGCAGGTGGCCGCGACGGACTAGGTCAATTACCCGAAGATATTTGGGCTACCTATAGCTCCTTTGCCAACACTTTAGGCGGCGAGATCATCCTAGGGGTGCGCGAAGAACGTGGCCATTTCAGTATTGAAGGTATTCCCAATCCCCTTCCTGTTTTACAAGAGTTCTGGGAGATACTCGATAATCCTAGCCGCACTAGCCATAATATTTTGGCGATCTCAGATGTGCAGATTATTGAAATTATGAATAAAAAGCTGATTCGCATCCGTGTACCGCTGGCACCAGAGCAGCTCAAACCTATCTATGTCGGCGGCGATCCTTACACTGGGAGTTATTTTAGGGTGGGAGATGCCGACATGCATGCAAGCCGTCGGCAAGTCAATCTACTGTTACGCCGCGCCCATCTTTGCATGAAGCAACTCAAGGCGCGTTAATTAGACATGTTATTACGTCAAAATCCTGCTAATAAATAACCGCCCATGGCCGCAATCGCTGCGCCCGTGACACGCATTAAGTTGCGTTGTCCTGTCATCCGCTGCATTCCAAGGCCTATCATTACGCCGCCTAAATGGATAACCGCAGTGCCAAATAAAAATCCTAGGGCATACAAAACTGGGCTTGCCAATGCTGGCATTTCGGCGCCGTGGGCATGTCCGTGGAAAATAGCAAATACACCAACAAATGCCATGGCGAATAACAGTGGGATTTGACGATCAAAAGCGATGGCGAGGCCGAGTAACAATACCGAGAGGGCAATGCCAATTTCAACGAAGGGAACGGCAATTGCGTATAAGCCTAAAATCCCGCCCACTAACATAAAGGTGACAAATGCCAAGGGGACAGTCCAAATCGCGCGGCCACCGAGCTGGGTACTCAACATGCCAACGCTCAACATTGCCAGCAAGTGATCAAATCCCAATACCGGATGATTAAAACCTGACATGAAACCGCCACCCGAATGGATCTCATGGGCCGATACCGGCGCGATCCAACATAATGTGAGCAGTAATAACAACCCGATACGCGCCATAACACAGCCTTAGTCAGTGACTTCAGTAATATTAGGCTTCACTCTAGTGCAAATTTTGGGAACAAACCTTGATCTCAATCACTCTGGATTAGCAAAGAGGCAGATTCAACGCTGCCCACAGAGTTAGTTTGTGTCGATAGCCAGCACTTTAATTAACGCATCGAGAGCATTAATTTCTAAATGGGGCAACAAGGCCGCAATAGGTAAGGAATCGACTCGGCCAAAACTCGGATTCAACCACACAGACTGGCATCCTGCCAACCGTGCCCCGCGCACATCAGCATTCATACTGTCGCCAACATGCAGTAAATGTTGCGGTGCAATGTTTAATCGCGAGCAGGCCAATTCGAACATGTCTTTTGCGGGTTTCATATGCACGCCATTGCCTGGATGCAACACAAACTCGAAGGCATCGCCTAAACCAATTCGCTCGGCATCCACATTGCCATTGGTGATGCCGATTAATCTAAAATGCTGCGATAGGCGTTTGAGTAACAAGAGCACTTCGTCAGATACTTGAAAATGACTGCGATGAAAATAAAAACACGCCAATCCTTGCTCGGCGCCGCGTTCGGCTTCAATGGCCGAATACCCTAGCTGTATTAGCCCTTGGCGAAGCGTTGCTAAACGGGCAGCGCTGGTGTCGTGGGCGAGCTCGCGATTTTGCTGCAGCAGTTGCAGCTTTAGCCTGCGCCAATCATGGGTTTGCCACGCCTGCGACAATGGATAAGTCTGCAACAGAAACGTCGCCAGCTCAGCTTCGGCATTTAAAATATGCGGCAGATTGTCGTACAGGGTATCGTCGAGATCGAAACTGATCGCTTGAATATTTTGAGGTCTAAGATAGCAACGCATTATTTATCCTGTATTTTTTTCGCTCTAGGATGGGCGTTATCATACACCTTAGCTAAGTGTTGGAAATCCAAACTGGTATAAATTTGCGTGGTCGCTAGGTTTGCATGGCCCAATAATTCTTGCACCGCCCGCAGATCGGCGCTCGCTTCTAACATGTGAGTGGCAAAGGAATGGCGCAGTTTATGTGGATGTACGCGTACCGATAATGCCTGTTCTTGCCCCCATTTCGCCATCCGCGCCTGAATACTACGATGGGAGAGTCGCTTGCCCTTTTCGGTTACAAATAAGGCGTTATCTTCACAGGGGATCTGCTTTCGGCAATTGAGCCAATTCAGCAAAGCAGCAATCGCTAAACGACCGACGGGGACGATACGTTCCTTATTGCCTTTACCTAAGACTCGCACTTCTTTCAAATCGTATTGCACACTGGATAAATTGAGCGCGGCGAGTTCCGCTAAACGTAAGCCACTGGAATAAAACAACTCCATCATGGCCTTATCCCGCAGACTTAGGGGATCTGTACCTTCAATGTCGAGCAAGTGACTGATCGCATCGACATCGATATTCTTCGGCAGCGGTTTGGCTTGTTTGGGAGCACTTAAGCCTTTGGCAGGATTAAGCTCAATCACACCTTCGCGCAGCAAAAATTCACCCCATTGTTTTACCGCAGATAAACACAGAGAAAGCGATCGCGGGCTTAAGCCTTTGCGGTGCAATTTAGACAATACTTGCTGCCAATGCTCGCGGCTCACATTGAGTAGATGCACGCCTTCGGGCAAGAGATCGCTTCCGCGATTAAGCTCGTAAAGGTAATTACGTACTGTATGGGCCGACAACTGCCGCTCGGTACTCAGATAGCGTTCAAAGGTTTGTAACCATTGAGTATTAAGCGCCGACACTTCGGCTGTTTGCGTACTCATATCGGTTTCCTCATGGGTTTTCCCAAGCCTTGAGTGAGCACAATCGCTCGACGGCCGTTACAGCTTAGCGAGCATGTGCGCCAGCAAACGCCGCAGTTGCTCCAGCAGCATGTTATCCATATCGGGATGAAAATGGGTGGCATCTTGGCTGGCAATAGCAAAAATGACTGGGTTGTCTTCCGACAATTTCGTCAGTGCCACCGACCCCACTTCGCTACCAAATAGGCGTTTAGCCTCTTGCTGCGTGAGTCGGCCAAAATAGTGACCTTTATGCAGCCTTTGATCCCATATTGCCTTCATATCGGTATCGAGCACGCTGATCAAACGCACATGACTGAAATTAAACTGTAATTTCAAACTGTCGGCCAACACTTCTTTAAGTGACACTAGATCGGCACAATTCAATAACTGGAAGGATAACTCAGTATTGAATTGGTAAATCTTCTCGTTACGCGCCGCCATGGTTAACAGACTGGTGATTTCTTCTTCCAACTGGCTCACTCGCTGGCGCAGCATTTCTTGGCGACGTTCCACCAAAGAGATGGCGCCGCGTTCCATGTGAGGCAAGCGCATCGCCAGCAGCAGCTCGGGATAGCGATTAAAAAAGTCGGGATTATCCAGCAGATATTCGCGAATAATCAACTCATCGAAAGGCACATCCGTCTGCGGCATCAAGGGCTCTGTCATAACTGAATTTGTCCATCGTAAACGTGCTGCGCTGGGCCCGTCATCCACAAAGGTTTACCCTCGCCTTCCCAGTTGATGGTTAAGGTGCCGCCGGGTAAATCCACCCGCACTTGCTGGCCGAGCTTTCCTTGCACTTGACCTACAACTACAGCTGCACATGCGCCTGTGCCACAGGCCAAGGTTTCGGCCGCGCCGCGCTCAAACACCCGCAGCTTAATGTGGCCTGAGTCTACGACCTGCATAAACCCCACATTCACGCCGCGCGGAAAACGCTCATGCTTAGTGAGCATGGCACCAATTTCAGCGACAGAAGCGCTCGCCACATCTTCAACGTCGAGCACGCAATGGGGATTGCCCATAGAAGCCGCGCCACACAAAAAGGTTTGCATCGGTGTTTGCAGTAAATAGGTTTTTTCAGGTTTCTTAGCTTTGAAGGGGATCTGACTCGGTTCGAGGATCGGCACGCCCATATTCACGGTAACAGTACCGTCTCGCTCTAAGCGCAAAGTCATCTTGCCAGACGAAGTACTGACACGGATTTTACTCTTATTTGTCAGGCCTTTATTACGCACAAAACGGGCGAGACAGCGGGCGCCATTGCCGCATTGTTCGACTTCAGTGCCATCGGCATTGAAGATGCGATAATGAAAATCTAAATCGGGATCATAGGGCGGCTCAACTAAGAGTAGTTGGTCGAAACCTATGCCAAAGTTACGGTCGGCTAAACGGCGGATCTGCTCAGGCGAAAAGAACACGTTCTGCGTGACCCCATCGACCACCATAAAATCGTTGCCCAGTCCGTGCATCTTAGTGAATTGGATCAAGATACTTATCCTTTAAGCCGAGGCGCCGCTCATAAAGTATGAAACCAAGCGCCTGAATCAATATAATTTTTCTAGTTTACGGCAGGAGTTGCTCACCTTGCCAGAGCTGAGACAATTTTTCTCGCTCACGCACTAAGAAAGCCTGCTCACCATCCACCATAACTTCAGCCGCACGAGGACGAGTGTTGTAGTTAGAGGCCATAGCAAAACCATAGGCACCACTCGAACGCACCGCCAGTAAATCACCCGCGGCTAACGCGAGCTGGCGATTTTTACCTAAAAAGTCACCGGTTTCGCACACTGGGCCAACAATATCAAACTCATAGGCCTCTGAGTCCCTTGGCACGACTGGGATAATATTTTGCCATGCACTGTAGAGTGCGGGACGAATCAAGTCATTCATCGCGCCATCGACAATCGCAAAACGTTTGTCGCTGTTTTCTTTCAGATAAAGCACCTGAGTAACAAAAATCCCCGCATTGGCGGCAATCGCACGGCCCGGCTCGAAGATCAGCTTCAGTTGACGATCGCCCAAACGCGCCAATATGGCAGCAGCATACACATCCGGATGTGGCGGCGTTTCGGCATCATAGGTCACCCCTAAACCACCACCCACATCGAAATGCTCAATAACAATACCCTGCTCGGCCAAACGGTCGATCAAGGCGAGCATACGATCCATCGCATCGAGGAATGGTTTTATTTCAGTCAGTTGTGAGCCGATATGGCAATCGACACCTTTCACTTTTACATATGGCAACGCATGGGCACGGGCGAAAACGATTTCAGCCTCATCCATAGCGATACCGAATTTGTTTTCTTTAAGGCCAGTCGAAATATAGGGATGGGTGCCCGCATCCACATCGGGATTAATCCGCAGGGACACAGGCGCGACTTTACCTAAACGCCCTGCGACCAGATTTAACTGCTCAAGCTCGGCACTCGATTCGACGTTAAAGCAATAAATGCCCAGATTAAGTGCCTGTTCCATTTCAGCCGCTGTTTTACCCACGCCAGAGAACACTACTTTGGCGGGATCGCCGCCCGCTTCTATCACTCTGGCTAACTCACCGCCCGACACAATATCAAAACCACTGCCTAAACGTGCCAGCACATTCAGTACGGCCAAGTTCGCATTGGCTTTAACTGCGTAACAAATTAAATGTGGATGATCTGCCACAGCATTATTAAAAGCATGCCAATGGCGCTCTAGCGTGGCGCGGGAATAGATATACAGCGGTGTGTCATAGGTTTGAGCTAAATCGGCAACCTGGCAGCCTTCGGCGTGCAGGGCATTTTGTTGGTAGAGAAAGTGATCCAATGTCTGATTCCTTACTGCGCTTTATCGCTGCGATAGTGATGGTCGTTTTAGCTATAGCGATTGTTATTGTTGTGTTTTTTGTGCTTCGATGGCTCTAATTTCGGTTTTAATCTCTTCCACTTCAGGCACAATTTTAGCTTCATCAACCTTTTTAGGTTGATTTACCTCTGTGGCGGGCGAACGATAGAGGGGGCCTTTTTGGCCGCATGCCGTAATGAATAGGCTACCAAGCAATAACAATAAAAACAGTCTCATTTTTCTCAACATCTGTGCATCTGGTGACTAATGGTCTTATAATCGCATCCATCTTGACGAAAGCAAAGGACAGAAATGCATGGCCATTACAGATACAGAATTTCACCAGCTCGCCGATGACATGTTCCAAGCCATAGAAAATGCGATTGAAACTGCGATTGATGAGCAAGATGCCGATGTTGATATCGATGCCAGTGGCAACGTATTGCAATTAGAATTTGTTGATGGCTCTAAGATAGTGATCAACAAGCAAGAACCTTTGCATGAGATTTGGGTAGCCACACGTTTTGGTGGATATCATTTTGGTTTTGTTGAAGGTAAATGGATGGACGGACGTAATGGCGGCGAATTTATGCCATTCGTGCAAGAGTCTATCGAGCGCCAAGGCGGAATTAAGCTTAGCTTTTAATCTAAGTCATACGTAGCGCAAGCCATAATAGTGCAGTGCCATAATAGTGCAGTGCCAAACAATAATGGGAGCCTTGGCTCCCATTATTTATGTTCAAAATCCAGCTTAAAACTCAGTGTCTTGATCGCTCACATCGATACCGAACGGCGCTACAGTTAACTCCCCCGCCACTCGCACTAGATGGAAAAACTGCGGAATATTAAACCGCGCCCGTGAAGCATAATGTTCATCGAACACATAGTGATGAGTGACTTTATTCACTAATTCGGCCATATTTGATCCCGCCTGCACATAGTGACTCAGCTGGTTTTCCTCATCGAGAATAAATACATCCAAGTTATCGACTCGTTGGCGTAGAAAATATTGAATAGCCCCTTTCGCCGCATAGTTCTGCACCACTTTAGGCATACTCGAAAAGGGATCGTCACCCAATTCAGGCCGTGGCAGCAACACAAGATGACTGCGGGATAACTGCTGATAAAAAGACTTAGCATCACTCAAATCCTGATAGGCCATGCCTAAAGGATTAAAAAAGATCCCATAGCGGGTATGCCTTATCTGCAGCGGCTGTACTAAGGTGCTGGATTGCTGCACTTTTTGGCACAAACGCATGGTTTGTTTAAGTAGATTTTTCACCGCTAACTTGAGCTGTGGCCGTAACTTTTGCGAGCAACTGATCACATCCATGTCCACGGGTAAGCTGGCCCGCCTGAGCCCTGGCGTCACAAAGGCTAATGCTTGTAATACCGCAGTATCCCCTTCGAAACGATGACACTGCCACTCACCCCAACTATTCAAACAAATGGCATCTAACGCCCCAAGCATATTGGCTTTTTTACGCCCAAGTGAGAACACGTTAGCATTCATCACATCGACCATCATTTCCTGTCCGCTCCATTCAATGGTGGGATCGCAGTCCAGATTAAGCACAAAAATCAGCTTACGAAAATGCCATGGCTGGCATAAGTCACGTTTAGATACCCGCCAATCGTGGTCGATAAAATTCAGTAACCGCTTAGACGCTTCGGTAAGCCGTTTCGACTTTGCCTTACTCTGACCATATTCATGCCATTGCGTATCAGGGGTCGAAATTCCGTTTAGACATGCCCAGATCATTAAGGCGGATGGCGTTTTACCCTTACATATCGCCGACTCACCCAACAGATTTAGTGGCTGTGGCCCTTGGCGATAAAGATAATATTTCCGCTCGCGAGAGCTTGATACCATAGTCACTTCGGACTCGGCGACCGAGACACTCCACAGTAAATTCAGCTTAGCGATTTGGTCTTCATCTTGGCTAAAATAAGTGTGTAATTTACGAGTCAGCATGCCCAGCTCTTCAATCCGCAAGCCTTCATTAAGCTCATGGGTCGATGCAAAGCGCAGTAAAGTTTGGTAGCTCGCCAACAAGAGTTCATTCAGCTGCTCGTTAAACCAATTGAGCTGACCACTGTGCCAATGTTCGCAATCGTCTAAGGTGCTGATCAAACTGTCGGGCCATTGCCAATCCTGCACCAATTTTTGCAGCTTAGGATAACGCCAATCTTTGCCCTCTTGCGTGCGGCTCAAGTGCACGCCACATTTTAGATAAAAGCAGCGCCGCGCAATCTCAAGTCGACGGGTATCATTCTGCTTAAGCAAATAGGTTTCGATAATCTCGTAGATAGAGTAATAGGCATCATTCGATGTCGAAAAATCGCCAGCTAAGGTTTTCTGCCAGAGGCGATCACAAAGCACAGTTGAATGTGGATAATCGCTGGCATAAGCCTCGAGCAGCAATACTTTAATCAGCGCCTTATGGGGTTTTTCTAAACCTTTATAAAGCTGCCATAAGGAAGCACCAAAGTACTCACTCGCAGGTAATTCATGCACATCGCCTAAAAACAAGAGTGCAGGATTGAGTTTAGCGTCAGGCCACCATGCAATGGCTTTACCCGCCAGACGAATTTGACTGCGATAAAACTCTTCCAGTAACAACCAGTGCTGGGTGCTGCCACTGTGCTCATGGGCCATAGTTGACAGACAACCACGCAGAGTTTGATCACCACAAAACTGTTGTGGATGGACTAAGTAAAAGTTCACCTCAAACTGATACTCGGCAAACCATGCGGTCAATCTATCGGTTTTAATCCTGATCAGCGCTAACTCTTCAGGGCTTAAATCTGCCCTATGCACTAACCAAACATCGACATCGCTCTTGGTATTTTGGCCAAAGCTGCCAGTACTTCCCATGGCATAAACGCCATCAAACGCGTTGATGTCAGCTTCTTGAGTAATAAAGGGTAGCGAGAAAACATCACAGGCTTGGGATTCAATTTCGCTAAGCTGATACTCATTAATGCCACAGGGCGTATTAGCGGCATGATAGCCGGGATACTGAACGCTGTTCTGGTGAATTAAAAAGGGGATCAAATGGAATAAGTGTTTTTGCAGCGGCGATAGCAAAGCCAAGGCGCGCGCAATGCGGACCTTATTAAGTCGTTCAGCTATATCAGGAAACTGTATTTGCCGATCCATTCAAAAACACAACACTTAGACACTTATGAGAAGTGTGCTCATGTTAACACTTTTGCAAACACGAGCAACTATATGTGAAGCGCATCACACTTTCACGCTATGTAGAACATCGCCGACTTCAAAGAATCGATACGGCTTCCTTACATAAACGATTTGCCAATGTTAGCATTGGCGCAACTAAGATCTTTGATGGAAACTAGGCATGTCTGAGAACCGCATACGTATCGCAACCCGCAAGAGTCCGCTGGCCATGTGGCAAGCTGAATTTGTTAAAGCCGAATTAGAACGCATTCACCCAGGTATTGTGGTGGAATTGCTGCCAATGAGCACTAAAGGTGACGTTATCTTAGATACGCCGCTAGCCAAAGTGGGCGGTAAAGGTTTGTTCGTCAAAGAGCTTGAAGTCGCTATGTTAGACGATCTTGCCGATATCGCCGTGCACTCAATGAAAGACGTGCCAGTCGACTTCCCTGAAGGCTTGGGCCTTGAAGTGATTTGCGAGCGCGAAGATCCCCGCGATGCCTTTGTATCGAATTTATATAAATCGATCAGCGAATTACCATTAGGCGCAACTGTGGGCACCTCGAGCCTACGTCGTCAATGTCAGATACGTGCATCACGTCCCGACCTCATCATCAAAGATTTACGCGGTAACGTGGGTACGCGTTTAGCTAAGCTTGATAACGGCGAATACGATGCCATTATTCTTGCCGCTGCTGGCTTAATCCGTCTGAAATTGTCTGAGCGTATTGCCAGCTTTATTTCTGCAGAAGAATCCTTGCCCGCCAACGGCCAAGGCGCTGTGGGTATCGAATGTCGCATCAACGACGAACGTGTTAAAGCGCTACTGGCGCCATTAGAGCATTTAGAAACTCGCTACCGTGTTCTTGCCGAGCGCGCGATGAACACTCGCCTTGAAGGTGGATGCCAAGTGCCGATTGGCGCATTTGCTGAAATCGATGGTGACAAGATGACGCTACGCGGCCTAGTCGGTAACCCCGATGGCAGTGAAATCATCGAAGGCGTGATCACAGGTCCAAAAACCGAAGCCACGCAATTAGGTGTTGCCCTTGCTGAAGAGTTACTCAGCAAAGGTGCCAAAAGCATTCTCGACGCCGTTTACGCTAAAGCCTAAGTCAATGAAAGTCTTACTGACGCGCCCCGAGGGGCGCAATCAGTCCATGGTCGATGCCTTGAATGAACGAGGCATTGCTCACTGGGTCACACCTCTGCTGTGTGTCGAAGCAACGCCCGCTATCGCAACGAATACCCCGCATCCTTTGGCACACGCCGATATGATTATCTGCATCAGCGCCAATGCTGTGACTTTTGCGGATAACGCCTTAACTACTACAAATCCACCCCATAAAGCTTGGCCTCCAGCTCAGTACTTCGCGGTAGGGCATGCGACTTGGGACGCATTAAACCAGCTCGGTATTTCTGCCCTCGAAGCCCCAGATCATTGCCAGCAGACCGAAGGGCTACTCACACTCGCGCCGCTGCAAGAGATTAAAGGTAAGCAGATTACTATTATACGTGGTGTCGGTGGCCGCGAAGCCTTAGCCGAACAACTGGCTGCGCGCGGTGCACATTTGCGCTATTGGGAAGTGTATCAACGAGCTTGCCCGCCACTCGATGGTCAACAGTTAGCTCTGCAATGGCAAGCCTTCGGGATAGACACTATTGTGGTGACCAGCGGTGAAGTACTGGATAACCTGATTAATTTAGTGCCAAAAGAGTTATTTGCATGGCTGCGCTCATGTCATATCATAGTCCCCAGTAACCGAGTAGAAGCTCAAGCTCACGCCTTTGGTATAACCCAAGTCACCAATGCCAATGCCGCCAACAGCAAAGCCGTGCTAAACGCCCTTAAACTCTAAGCGCTATTTAGCCCGATTTTACTCGAATTTCGGCAGTAGCATGTTTTCAAGGACTGTTAAATGGATAACAACAAGCACGACGCAAAGAGCCCAGAATCAGAGGCTACCGCTATTATTGTGTCACCGGAAACGACCGATGATACGCCCGCAACATCAGCGTCATCCACCGAATCCCAAACAGCCAAAGCCACCCCTTCAACCGCGCCGAGCCAAACGCCAGCATCCAATAGAAGCTCGTGGGCGATTCGCTTTGGGGTTTTATTAGCGCTGGGGTTAACCGCTTGCACCCTTGGCGGCGGTTTTATGCTGTACCAACAAATGCAACAGCAACTACTGGCGCAGGATGCGAAAAATATCGCCCTGCAGGACCAATTACAGCAAGCGCTATTGCAGCCAAATCAACGTATTGGCCAGCTTGAACAGCAACAACTGAATGATGCTAAGACTTATCAAGAATTAACAAAATTAGCAGAAGACCAAAATCAACTGCAGGACAGGATCAATAAACTGGCCCAGCGCAGCCCAACACATTGGATGGCCTCTGAAGCCGAATATCTCGTGAATATGGCGGGCCGTAAACTTTGGTTAGAGAAAGATCCCCGCACCGCCACCGATCTATTAAAATCGGCGGATGAAACCATCGCCGCCATGAACAATCCGGCGTTACTGCCTATTCGTAAGGCATTAGCAAAAGACATCGCCGCCACGGCCAGCATTAAAACCACAGATATTGATGGCAATGTATTGGCGCTCGATGCCTTAATTGAACAACTCGATAAACTGCCACTGAATCGCACCGACGCAGAAACCGATGCGCCAGAAGATACAACGATTACTGGCGATTTGAATGATTGGCAGAGCAATCTGGGTAAAACGTGGAAAGCGTTAACCCAAGACTTTATTACCATACGCCACAAAACCGCCGATGCGCCCGCTTTACTCGCACCGGAACAGCAATGGTATCTGGTGGAAAACATTCGCCATAAACTGCTGCAATCGCAACTTGCGTTATATCGCTATGACAGAGCGGCTTATCACCAATCATTGATGATGGCGCGCAAGTGGATCCAAACCTATTTTGATACGCAAGATCACAAGACAGCTGAGGCCATCGCCGAAATCGATAAATTAGCAACCTTAGAACTTGATCCTATTACCCTGAAATCCTTTGCAGCTAAACCTCTGTTATTACAGCTGACTAGTTATGGCGAGCTGACCTCATCAGAGGATGCGCCACTATGATCAAAATATTAATTTTCTTAGGGATAGTGCTAATAGGGCTCTGTATCAGCCCTTGGTTGGTTGGTAATACAGGTTATGTCTATATCGCTGCGGGTGACTACCAGATTGAGACCAGCTTAGTCTTTGGGATCATTGCATTAATTGTATTTTATGCCGTATTCCAAGTACTCGAATGGTTGGTGATTAGCGCCATCAACCTGATGCTGCGCAGTCGTTTTATTCCCCATCACTGGCGCCGTCGCTCAGCTAAAAAACATACCTTAATGGGTGCACTGGCTCTGGCTGAAGAAGATTGGCCAGCAGCGGAACGCGCAATGATAAAGGGCGCTGATAACGGCGAGCTCCCTGCACTTAATTTACTTGCAGCGGCCCGTGCCGCTCAGTATCAACAAAAAATAGCCGAGCGAGATCAATATCTTGATCGCGCTGCAGCGCAACCTCTTGCCGCGAATGCCGTAGCAACCACTCGCACTCGATACCTCTTAAAACAAGGGGAATTATCCCTAGCCCGCACCGAGCTGGATAAACTAGCACCGACGAGCAAGAGTAAAGCGCCAGTACTCAAACTCGCCCTTGAGTTATACCGAACCCAAGAGGATTGGGATGCGCTCAAGCTATTAATACCTATTTTGAAGAAGCGTCAGATCCTCGATGATGCTCAGCTGAATGAGCTCAATATCGCCACTAATTGCGCGTTACTCAAAGCCGCAGCCATCAAAGGTGAAGAAGCTTTAGAACAATGCTGGCAATGGTTATCTCGCAGTGAACGCAATCAGTCTGAGTTTCTGGCGATTTATGCCATGGGTTTATGCCGCTTTAATCGTAGAGACCAAGCGCTGAAACTAATCGCGAAAAAGTTACGAACCGCTCCCGAGTCAGCACTTTTACATGCAATTCCTGAAATCGCGACAGCCCAAGACACAGAAATCCGTAAACAGTTACTCAAGCATGAAGTCACCCATGAGAATAATGCGGACTACCAGATGTGTTTGGCTAAGCTTTATCAGCAAACGCGGGATATGAAAGAAGCCAAAAGCTGCTGGCAGAATGTGTGCCGACTCGAACCAACAAAAGCCTCTTGGTTGGCGCTCGCAAGGATTCAAGAACAGTTAGGCGAACAAGGTAACGCCAATCAGAGCTACCGTCAGGCAGTTAACCTGTAGCTCTACGACATCAATAATGATAACGCCGTGATTAGCACTGTTGTGAGTCACGGCGTTTACCACTAACGAAAGTTCTTGCTTCGTTTCTACTCAAAAACGTGACTCAGTAGGTCGGTTTGTGTCTTTTCATAAAACATTAACCTTTCAATCCCAATTGATTTGCTATAAATATACTTAACTACAAAGTTGCAAAATACTAAATGCAGCCCTTTTTATAAATATATCTACTACATCTAGTTACACATCTGAATCCTGTCTTTTTTATATCCAACATCTCGCAAACCCCAGTCAGCACAAGCAATACAGGTGTGTCAAAAAATTGACTTTCAACTCTTTGTTAGCTAAAATTCGACCACTTGTATCGCAATCCAACACATATGTTGGATTTGTGCGTCTGTGGAATTAACACACTTTGGCTGTTGGGAGCTAATTATGGGATCGGTAATTACATCAAAGAAAGGTTTGCTTAAGTTAGTAAAAGGGCAAATCAATGTCGAAGTTGATGGTTCAAATCAACCCGCTAAGGATGGCGAACAACTCCCAAAAGGTGCTGTGCTCCATATTGACGAAAACGCGACCTATGAGATCACCTTCGACGATGGCACTAAGCTATCGAACGAAGTTGCCCCCAACGAACCCGCAGTAGCCACCAACGCCACTGACGCGGCCGCCTTAGATGAAATCCAAGCATTACAAGATCTTATTGCATCCGGTGAAGACCCAACTCAGAATCTTCCAGAAACCGCAGCAGGGAACACTCCAGGCCGTGACGGTAACTCTGGCTATGTCACTCTAGCTCGCAGTGGTAGCGAAGTCTTAGCCACATCAGGATATTCAACTACAGGTCAAGCACTAACAGGCACTACGGCCAATAATCCACAACTGACCATTGCTGCAGATTCCCCATCGGCACTCGCCAATGACAGCAATACGACCGATGAAGATTCCGTTGCCACAGGTAACGTACTCGATAATGACAGTGATGTAGACTCAAGCTTAAGTGTTGTGAGTTTCGAAGTCGGCGGTACCACTTATGCAGCAGGTACCGAAGTCACACTCGAAGGCGGCACTTTAGTCTTGAACGCCGATGGTTCATATACCTTTACACCCAATGAAAATTGGAATGGCCAAGTACCTGTTATTACTTACACCACCAACACAGGTGCCAGCGCGACCTTAACCATCAATATATCGCCTGTAGATGATGCATCTGTTCTGGTCAACGATTCAAATACAGTAGATGAAGATACACCTGCCACAGGCAACGTTCTCGATAATGACAGCGATGTAGACTCAAGCTTGAGTGTTGTGAGTTTTGAAGTCGGCGGTACCACCTACGCAGCAGGTACCGAAGTCACGCTCGAAGGCGGCACTTTAGTCTTGAACGCCGATGGTTCATATACCTTTACACCCAATGAAAATTGGAATGGCCAAGTACCTGTTATTACTTACACCACCAACACTGGCTCTTCAGCAACATTAACCATCAATGTCACACCAGTCGCCGATGGGGGGCCTAGTGTCACTATCAATACAGATACAAACAATGATGGTTTTATTAGTAACGAAGATCTAGCTGGCAATACTGAAATCAATGTCACTATTGGCTTAGATGGCACAGGTGCAAATGTAGGCGATACACTTACTGTTAATGGTGTTGACTACACATTGACTCAGGAAGATATCAACAATGGCTTTGTGAATCTCAATCTTCCAGCTCCTGGGGAAGGCGGAACGATTACAGTTGTCGCGACTATTACTGATAGTGCAGGTAACGTATCTCCAGAAGGCAGTGATTCAGCAATACTTGATACAACGGGACCAACAATTACTGTTGATGCGCCTGATGATACCAAAGATACGACACCGACTATCACAGGTTCGACTGATGCCCCACCGGGTAGCACTATTACGATTGTAGTGACAGATAGCACAGGTGCAGAGCAAACTCTCACCACCACAGTAAACCCTGATGGCACCTATTCCGTAGATGTCACTAATCCACTCGCTGAAGGCGGCTATACCGCTGTAGCAACAGTGACAGATCCTGCTGGTAATACAGGTGAAGCTACTGATAATGGTAATGTTGATAACACAGCACCAAATATTACCGTCGATGTTCCCGATGCAACCAATGACACAACACCGACAATCACGGGCACTACAGATGCCCCTCCAGGTAGCACCATAACAATTGTTGTCACCGACAGCACAGGTACTGAGCAGACGCTAACCACCACGGTTAACCCTGACGGTACATATACTGTGGATGTTACCAATCCTGTCGCCGAAGGCCCTATTACAGCAACAGCGACAGTTACAGATCCTGCAGGTAATACCGGCACAGCCACAGATGACGGTAACGTGGATATCACAGCACCTAACATCACTGTTGATGCACCCGATAATACACAAGATACCACCCCTACTATTACTGGTTCGTCAGATGCAACGCCAGGTAGCACAATTACGATTGTTGTCACAGATAGCACAGGTGCAGAACAGACATTAACAACGACTGTTAATGAAGATGGCACCTACGCAGTGGACGTCACAACCCCTCTGGCTGAAGGTGATTATACCGCTGTAGCAACAGTGACAGATCCTGCTGGTAATACAGGTAAAGCCACTGATAATGGCAATGTAGACACCCAAATTGACCAAGATGGCGACGGCAACACCGTGGCGATCACCAGCATTACCGATGACACTGGCGCCTCGGGCAGCGACTTCATCACCAACGACAACACCCTGATTTTCAAAGGTACTGTCGATTTGGGCGATGACAGCACCTTGGCCGTCACCATCAATAGCGTGGTCTACACCACCGCCAACGGCTTGGTGATTGATGCCAGCGGTAACTGGAGCATCGACTTAACCGGCACCACATTGGCCGATGGCACTTACCCTGTCAGCGCCACGGTCACTGACCTGGCTGGCAACAGCAAAACCGTCACCCAAGACGTGGTGATTGATACCAAGATTGACCAAGATGGCGACGGCAACACCGTGGCGATCACCAGCATTACCGATGACACCGGCGCCTCGGGCAGCGACTTCATCACCAATGACAACACCTTAGTCTTCAACGGTACCGTCGATTTGGGCGATGACAGCACCTTGGCCGTCACCATCAATGGCGTGGTCTACACCACTGCCAACGGCTTAGTGATTGATGCCAACGGTAACTGGAGCATCGACTTAACCGGCACCCCCCTGGCCGATGGCACTTACCCTGTCAGCGCCACCGTCACTGACTTGGCTGGCAACAGCAAGACCGTCACCCAGGACGTGGTGATTGATACCAAGATTGACCAAGATGGCGACGGCAACACCGTGGCGATCACCAGCATTACCGATGACACCGGCGCCTCGGGCAGCGACTTCATCACCAATGACAACACCTTAGTGTTTAACGGTACGGTCGATTTGGGTGACAACAGCACCTTGGCCGTCACCATCAATGGCGTGGTCTACACCACTGCCAACGGCTTGGTGATTGATGCCAGCGGTAACTGGAGCATCGACTTAACCGGCACCACATTGGCCGATGGCACTTACCCTGTCAGCGCCACCGTCACTGACCTGGCTGGCAACAGCAAAACCGTCACCCAGGACGTGGTGATTGATACAAGCTCTGCCAATTCATCGCCAACAGTAATCATTTCAGAAGACATCAACAACGATGGCTTTATCAACAATGACGAACTCAATGGCCAAATAAACATTGCAGTCACCTTAAGTGCTGGTACAGAAGTTGGCGACTCTCTAGTAGTAACGGACCAAGCAGGCAATGAGTTGTTCAACGGGATAATAACCCAAGCTATGTTAGACAATGGTTTAGCGCTAGCGATTGATGCCCCTGCGATTGGAACCAACTTAGTTATAAGCGCCGAAGTCACAGATAAGGCAGGAAATACTTCATCCGGACAAGATCAGGCTAGCTTAACCAATACTCAGAGTGACACTCTGGAAATAGCCGAAGACAGTATTGGTACTGGAAATGTACTCACTAATGATGTTGGCAATACTTCAGTTGTCAGTTTCAGCCTTGATACGAACAAAGATGGAATCCAAGAAAACTTCGCTGTTGGCCAAACAGCAGTGATTCTTGGAGTGGGTAGCATTACACTAAATGCCGATGGTAATTATAGCTTTACACCAGCGGCAAATTACGATGGTCCAGTACCAGAACTCACCTATGTCACTAACACTGGAGAGTCAAATACATTAACAATCAAGATCTCCCCAGTAGATGACTTGCCTGTGATTGCCGGCGACGATGTCGGT
>NZ_VXCT01000025.1:0-68690 GCF_052850535.1 Shewanella sp. 1180_01 | reverse complement strand
GAATTTGTCAATTTCAGCCTAGTTTGTCCTCAATTTATTAGTTTCTCTTCAATTTTCTCTCTACAATTACCTTCTTTCACGCTCCACGATATTGATAATTCGTGCCGCTTGGCTTTTATTTCAGCAGTTATTCTGACAATGCTCCGATTTCGCTACAGTGATCTGAGTTCTAGATCGCGCCTAGCTATTGCTATTAGTTAAGCGGTTACTTACCTTATGTTTTAATTTGTTGGGGTAGATAAGGATCTGAGATGAAGTTAGAGATGATTTGTACTGGGGAAGAGGTGTTGGCGGGGCAGATTGTTGATACCAATGCCGCTTGGTTTGCCAGTACTATGATGGAGCATGGTGTCGAGATCCAGCGTCGAGTGACTGTCGGCGATCGCCTCGAGGATTTGATTGCAGTTTTCCAAGAGCGCAGCTTACACGCCGATGTTATTTTGGTTAATGGTGGTCTCGGGCCGACGAGTGACGACATGTCAGCTTTAGCGATGGCGAAGGCTAAGGGCGAACCATTGGTTGAGAATGTGGAATGGCGTGAGCGTTTAGAGGAGTGGTTTACCCGTAATAACCGTGAAATGCCTTTAAGTAATCTCAAGCAAGCTATGCTGCCAGCCTCGGCTGTGATGGTTGATAACCCTGTGGGAACCGCCTGTGGCTTTAGAGTTAAGCTTAACCGCGCGTGGTTATTCTTTACACCGGGCGTGCCTTTCGAGCTTAAGCACATGGTTACAGAGCAGTTTGTGCCTTTTATTCGCGATGAGTTTAATCTTGATTCCAAGGTCGCATTAAAGAAATTATTAACGATAGGCCAAGGTGAGTCGGCGTTGGCGGATAAGTTAGAGCCATTAGAGCTGCCAGAAGGCATTACTATTGGTTACCGTTCTTCTATGCCGCATATTGAGATTAAGATTTTTGCCCGTGGCGAGAAGGCGATAGCGGTATTACCTCGGGTCGCTGGGCACATCAAAATGGTGCTGGGCACTGCGGTAGTCGCGGAAGATAAAGCCACTCTTGCCGAAGAAATTCATTATAAGTTACTCAACTCCGGTTTGACCTTAAGCGTTGCAGAATCATGCACTGGCGGCATGATCACCAGTCAGTTAGTTGATTTCCCTGGTAGTTCATCTTACTTGCAGCACGGATTAGTGACTTACAGTAATGAATCTAAAGTACGCGTGTTAGGTGTGAATCCTTCAACCTTAGATGATCATGGCGCTGTCTCCATTACGACTGTAGAAGAAATGGCAAAGGGGGCAAGGCAAATATTGGACAGTGACTATGCGCTGGCAACCAGTGGTATTGCGGGACCCGATGGTGGCACAGACGAGAAGCCTGTGGGCACTGTGGCGATTGCCTTAGCAACTCGCGGCGGTGTTTATAGTCAGATGATTAAACTGCCACGACGTTCGCGGGATCTGGTGCGCAGTTTAAGTGCTGCGGTGGCTTACGATATGCTAAGACGTGAGCTTTTAGCTGAAGCCGTGATTGTCGATTACCAGTCTATTGGGCGATTCAGCAAGTAACTTTTTATACAAGCTTGAAGATTATACAAGCTTAAATATTATACAATTTTTAAGATTTATTGGTTTACGTCAGTTTAAACGTATTAACAAAAAATGCTCCCGAGGGAGCATTTTTTATGGCGGATGATCCACAAAATAATCGGTTATTTCGTGAATTTAAGCACTAATTTGCCAGGAGCAACTTGAATGCTTTCGGTCATTTTTGCCATTAGTGCTTGGTTACTGTCCTTAGTATCAAGCACATACACAGGCTGGTTTTCTAAGAATTGTCTTAGATAACCCATCACCTGCGGTGTGGCACTGCTGATCGCTTTTTCAATATCTTTTGGTGTTGACTCCACTTTAACTAATTCGAGCTGGCGCAGATAGACACTGTGCGTTGCGCTGTCATACCAAGGCTTGGCCTCAAAAGTCGTCGTGAGTTTGGCACTCAATGGAAAGATTGGATTCTTAATTGATACTTGAGTTGCAGCACTTACGCTCATAGTGTCAGGTTTTGCACCTAGCCTGACACTGATGTCGTTAATGCGCACTTCTGCGCCAACTAATTGATTGCCTTGTTTAATCTCAAAATGAATCTCTTTACTGAGGTACTGCTCCATTTCGTGCTCGCTGATACTGTACTGCGAGACGCAGCCGCCAAGCAGTACAGTCAGTCCCAAGCAAATCGTGCGGGAAAGTTTTTTCATTAACCAGTGTTTCTCATTCCCGCTGCCACACCTGCAATAGTCAGCATTAGCGCTAGCTGCACATGTTCAGACGCGGGAGTTTCGGTTGTTTCCTTACGTGTCCGCGCTAATAGCTCGGTTTGTAAGAAGTTTAATGGATCGATATACGGATTTCGCAGTTTTACTGACTCGCGATTCCACGGCGTATGCGCCATTAAGCTATCTGATTTTGTCAGTTCAAGCACGACTTTAATACCCAGATCCAAGCGTTGGCGCAAGGTTTCGCCTAAGTGATGCAAGTCTTTCGGTACTAAACAGGTTTCGTAGTAGCGGGCTAAATTAGGTTCCGCCTTGGCGTAGACCATTTCCAGCATTGAAATGCGAGTGCTGAAGAAAGGCCATTCCCGTTCCATCTCTTGTAATAAGCCCATTTCACCGCGTTCACAGGCGGCTTGTAGCGCTTCACCGGCGCCAAGCCATGCAGGTAACATCAAACGGTTTTGTGACCAAGCAAAAATCCATGGAATAGCCCGTAGGCTTTCAATCCCACCATCGACACGACGTTTAGCTGGGCGGCTGCCGAGTGGCAGTTTTCCTAATTCCACTTCTGGCGTTGCCGCGCGGAAATAAGCCACAAAATCAGGTTCATCACGCACTATGCCACGGTAAGCACCCACTGATTCTTCAGCGATACGTTGCATGCAATCGCGCCATTCTTGTTTAGGCTCTGGCGGTGGTAACAGGGTTGCTTCCAATACGGCAGAGGTATACAAGGCTAAGCTTTGAACCGCGAGTTTTGGCAAGCCAAACTTGAAGCGGATCATTTCGCCCTGCTCAGTGACACGAATACGGCCATCTACCGATCCCGGAGGTTGGGATAGAATCGCTTTGTGTGCAGGACCGCCCCCGCGACCAATGCTGCCGCCGCGGCCATGGAATAGTGTGAGCTTGACGCCCGCTTGTTTACAGACCGCCACTAACTGCTCTTGAGCGTGATACTGAGCCCAAGCCGCCGCCATTACGCCGGCATCTTTAGCGGAGTCAGAGTAGCCAATCATCACTTCTTGCATGCCCTTGGTATAACCACGATACCAGTCGATATCGAGTAAATCGGTAATACAGGCAGCGGCGTTGTTTAAGTCGCTTAAGGTTTCAAATAGCGGCACCACGCGCATTGGGTGCGAACAGCCCGTTTCTTTGAGTAACAGTAAAACCGTTAAGACATCCGATGGCTTACCCGCCATCGAAATCACATAGGATCCGAGTGCCTTAGCTGGATGTTTAGCGATCAAACGACAGGTATTAAGCACTTCGGCCACATCGGCTGACGGTTGCCAGTTACTTGGGATCAGCGGACGACGGTTGCTGAGTTCGCGTAATAGGAAAGCTTGTTTCTCGGTTTCATCCCAATGGTTGAAATCACCCATGCCGAGATAGCGAGTTAACTCTGCGAGCACATCGCTGTGGCGGCTGGCATCTTGGCGAATGTCGAGTCTGAGCATATGAATGCCAAAACAGGCGAGGCGACGGAGAATATCGAGTAATAACCCGTTGGCTATTAAGCGCATACCGCAGTCGGTTAAACTCTTATAAAGCATTTCTAACGGCGCTTTGAGATCGCTGTCTTGCCAAATTAGGCTCGACTTATCGACTTCAGGATTGTGGCCTTCGATGCGTGCATTTAAATAATCTATGGTATCGCGCAGTTTTTGACGAATTGTGCGCAACACCTGACGGTAAGGCTCGCAGCTGTTGTTGGTGTAAGCCTTTAATTCATCATTGGCTTCTTCCATCGACAGCTCGCCAACCAGTAGGACTATATCTTTTAGAAATAATCTGGCGGCGGCATGGCGGTTGCGATCGAGCACCTCTTGGGTGACTTTCGCGGTAACAAAGGGGTTGCCGTCGCGATCGCCGCCCATCCAGCTTGAAAAACGCACTGGCGCGATATCAATCGGTAATTGCTGACCCGTGCGTTGTTGCACTTGGTCGTTAAGCTGTCTTAAGAAGTCCGGCACCGCATGCCAAAGTGACTCTTCAATGGTCGATAATCCCCAGCGGGCTTCATCAACAGGTGTTGGGCGCTCACGGCGGATCTCATTGGTGTGCCAAATTTGCGCGATCAATTGGCGCAGGCGCAGACTGATTTGCTGACGCTCTCTATCTGATAACTGATCGTTTTCTTGCTCAGTTAAGCAGTCGACAATGGCGGCGTACTTTTGGATCAGGGTGCGACGGGAGATTTCTGTGGGATGCGCTGTCAGCACTAGATCGATATCCAGTGTCTTAAGGCAGTCGAGCATTTTCGTTTGGTCTACACGGCCATTTAACATGCGGCCTAGCAGTTGTTCCACGGGATCAGGCACGCAGACGAGTTCGTCACAGTTGCGGCTAATGGTATGAAATTGTTCAGATAAATTAGCTAAGTTGAGGAACTGATTAAATGCCTTTGCAAACGGAACTAATTCTTCGTCTGGCAGGGCGGTAAGTAACTCGAGCATTTGCTCTCTAGCGGCTTGATCGCCCCGGCGTGAATCTTTAGCAAGTTTACGGATCTGTTCAACCTTCTCGAGAAAAGAGTCCCCGAGGTGGGTGCGCATAGTGTCACCGAGGATTTGTCCTAACATACTCACGTTCGATCTTAATGACGCATACATATCGGTCATATTGTCTGCCTTGGTTACAACCATAGTTACTCCGAATAGAAAAACATGAAAATTCCGCATTGCATTTAGCCCGTTAGCACAATACCTATCACTTGGGGCAATGGTCAACAGAAGAACTTATAACTTATACGACTGGCTTATCTAATATGCAACTAATCGCAATGATCGTTGAGGAATATTCAATATAAATGCGAAGCTACGCAATATTTTGTGATGATTAGCGTAAGTGAATATGAAGTGCATCATTTTAGGCTTTGCAGGCATGTATCTTAGCTGTTAATAAAAAGGACTGATTTTGGCGCAAATTTACCCTAGATAACTGAGTTATTAACGAGTTAGCTGAATGGATGATAGGCGGGCGAGATCTGCATTTTAGTAAGAAATATAAAAATAAATTAAAAATATATATTCACATATATTGCATAAGTAGATCTTTGTGGTAGTCTAGCCTGCAGTTGAGATGAGTCACCCCCTGTGACCTGTAGAGTAAATATCATGATTCAGAGCATTAACCTGACAGTGAATAAAATAACAACCAATTACGATTTCCTGCGACGATAATCTTGTCATCATAGATATGCGCAGTTGCGTGTACGCTATTCATCTATTCTTTAAGTTTCTTTGATTCGGTTAATAAGACAACAACACATGAAAAATATCGCCATTATTGGTGCCAGTGGTTACACAGGCGCACAACTGACCGCTTTAATCCATGCAGAAGCAGATCTGACGATTCAGGGTTTGTATGTTTCTGAAAACAGTTTAGATAAAGGTAAGCCTTTAGCGGATTTGTACCCTAGCTATAGCCATATCGCATTAACGCTGTCGCCATTGTCCGAAGACGCTAAGGCAATCGTTGCCGAAGCCGATGCCGTGGTATTAGCGACTGAGCATTCAGTGAGCTTACATTTAGCCGCTTGGTTTTATAGCCAAGGGTTAGCGGTATTCGATTTAAGCGGTGCTTATCGTTTTAGCGATGTGGCGCAATATCCTAAGTGGTATGGCTTTGAGCATGAATATCCTGAAGTTTTAGCCAAAGCTGTGTACGGACTTGCCGAATGGAATGCTAAAGAAATCGCTGCAACTAAGATGATCGCCGTGCCAGGTTGTTATCCAACCGCATCACTTACAGCGTTAAAACCGCTGGCGAGTTTACTGACATCGGCTTATCCGGTGATCAATGCTGTGAGCGGCGTAACAGGTGCGGGCCGTAAGGCGCAGTTACACACCAGTTTTTGTGAAGTGAGCCTGACACCTTACGGCGTATTAGGCCACAGACATCAACCCGAGATCGCCACTCAGCTTGGTCAAGAAGTAATATTTACCCCGCACCTTGGCAACTTTAAGCGTGGCATTTTAGCGACTATTACCGTGCAGCTAAAACCAGGCACTACGACTGCCGATGTGGCAGCGGCCTATAGCGTATATGACCAGGCGCCATTGGTCACCGTGAAGCACAATCAGTTCCCGAAAGTGGACGATGTGGTGCTGACACCTAACTGCCACTTAGGTTGGAAGTTTGATGAGAATAGCGGTTACTTAGTGGTAGCCAGTGCAATCGATAATTTGATGAAAGGTGCTGCCAGCCAAGCGCTGCAATGCATAAAGATTCATTTTAACCTTTAATTGTTCATCCTTATTTAAGAGAGTCGTCAAGATGTCTACAAACAACTCAGTATTAGTTCTTAAAGTGGGCGGCGCGCTGCTGCAATGTGAAATGGGGATGGCGCGGTTAATGGATACAGCTGCGGCTATGTTAGCCAATGGTCAGCAAGTGTTGATGGTGCATGGCGGCGGCTGTTTAGTGGATGAACAGTTAGCGGCAAACGGCATGGAAACCGTCAAGTTAGAAGGTTTACGGGTGACTCCGCCTGAGCAAATGCCGATTATTGCCGGCGCACTTGCAGGTACTTCGAACAAGATCCTCCAAGGCGCAGCGACTAAAGCTGGGATTGTGAGTGTGGGCATGAGCCTCGCCGATGGCAATACTGTATCGGCAAAGATTAAAGATGAACGTTTAGGCCTAGTGGGTGAAGTGACACCAAAAGATGGCGCTTATCTTAAGTTTATCCTCGCCCAAGGTTGGATGCCGATTTGTAGCTCTATCGCCATGATGGACGATGGCCAAATGCTTAACGTCAATGCTGACCAAGCTGCGACGGCCTTAGCCAAATTAGTGGGCGGCAAGTTAGTGCTGCTGTCGGATGTGTCTGGTGTACTCGATGGTAAAGGTCAGCTCATTCACAGTTTAAATGGCAAGCAGATAGCAGACCTTGTTAAACAAGGTGTGATCGAAAAGGGAATGAAGGTCAAAGTTGAAGCTGCGCTCGAAGTTGCACAGTGGATGGGGCAGGCGGTTCAAGTTGCCTCGTGGCGTGATGCAAGCCAATTAATCGCATTAGCAAAAGGTGAAGCCGTAGGTACACAAATCCAACCATAAGTGGAGTAGGTTATGAAGCATTTACTATCGATAAAAGAGTTAACCCAGCAGCAGTTACTCGATCTGATTGCCTTGGCAAAAACGATCAAAGCCAATCCGGCAGAGTACCGCCATGCGCTGGATGGCAAGAGTGTGGTGATGTTATTTGAAAAGCCCTCGCTCAGAACACGCGTTAGCTTTGATATTGGTATTAATAAGCTTGGTGGCCACTGCTTATACCTAGATCAACAAAATGGTGCGCTAGGTCAACGGGAATCGGTTGCTGACTTTGCTGCTAACCTGTCTTGCTGGGCCGATGCGATTGTGGCGAGAACCTATTCGCACACTACCATAGAACAATTAGCCGAGTGTGGCACAGTGCCCGTGATTAATGCCTTGTCGGATCTTTATCATCCTTGCCAAGCATTAGCCGACTTTTTAACACTGGCCGAGCAGTTTGAGGATGTCAGCAAAGCCAAATTAGCTTATGTTGGTGATGGTAATAATGTCACTAACTCGCTGATGTACTGTGCGGCTATTCTCGGTGCTACCATGACAGTGATCTGCCCAGCGGGTCACTTTCCTGATGGCTACGTAGTGGCAGAAGTGCAAGAGCTTGCTAAGCGATATGGCGGTAAGCTGGTACTGACTTCAGATATCGATGCGATTGAAGGTCACGATGCGATTTATACTGATACTTGGATTTCAATGGGTGATCCCACTCCGCTGGCGGATATCAAAGCGAAGTTTGCACCATACCAAGTAAACAAAGCCTTGATGGCGAAAGCGGGTGCTAACTTCTTTATGCATTGTTTGCCTGCCCACCGTGGTGTAGAAGTAACAGATGAAGTGATGGACGGTGCAGGCTCCTTAATTCTGCAACAAGCCGAAAATCGGATGCATGCCCAAAATGCGGTACTGGTAACCTTATTTAGTTAAATTAACCCTGTTTAGCAGCCTGTTTTCTCCTAGGTGAGAAACGAGTCATAGGAATTTAAGATGTCTATCGAGATAAAAAATACTGGCGTGAAAAAAGTGGTTTTAGCCTATTCAGGTGGTCTAGATACCTCGGCCATTATTCCTTGGTTAAAAGAAAACTACGATAATTGCGAAATCATCGCATTCTGCGCCGACGTTGGGCAAGGCGAAGAAGAGCTGGTTGGCTTGACTGAAAAAGCCTTAGCTTCGGGTGCGTCTGAGTGTCATATCGTCGACCTGAAAGAAGAATTCGTTAAAGAATATATCTACCCAACGATTGCGAGCGGGGCGATTTACGAAGGCACTTATTTACTCGGTACGTCAATGGCGCGTCCTATCATTGCCAAAGCACAGGTTGAAGTGGCCCGTAAAGTGGGCGCCGATGCTCTGTGCCACGGTTGTACCGGTAAAGGTAACGACCAAGTGCGTTTCGAAGGTTGTTTCGCTGCATTAGCGCCTGATTTAAAAGTGATTGCACCATGGCGTGAATGGACCATGCAGAGCCGTGAAGATCTACTGGCCTATTTAGCCGAACGTGACATTAAGACGTCAGCGTCAGCGACTAAAATCTATAGCCGTGATGCCAATGCTTTCCATATTTCCCATGAAGGTGGTGAGTTAGAAGATCCATGGAACGAGCCAAGCAAAGGTGTGTGGACTCTGACCGCCGATCCTGAAGATGCACCGAACAAGCCTGAATATGTGTCGCTAGAAGTAGAACATGGCCGTATCACGAAAGTGAATGGTGAAGCCCTAACGCCTTATGCTGCACTGATGACATTAAACGCGATTGCTGCACCACACGGTGTGGGTCGTATCGACATCACTGAAAACCGTTTAGTCGGCATGAAGTCTCGTGGCTGTTACGAAACACCGGGCGGCACTGTGATGTTCGCTGCGCTGCGTGCGATTGAAGAGCTGGTACTCGACAAAACTAGCCGTAACTGGCGTGAGCAAGTTGCCGCACAAATGGCGCATTTAGTGTATGACGGCCGTTGGTTCACGCCACTGTGCAAGTCACTGTTGGCAGCATCTGAGTCACTGGCAGAGTCAGTTAACGGTGAAGTCGTGGTTAAACTCTACAAAGGCCAAGCGACGGCAGTGAAGAAACGTTCACCTAATAGCTTGTACTCTGAAGCGTTTGCCACCTTTGGTGAAGATCAAGTGTACGATCAAAAACATGCAGAAGGCTTTATCCGCCTGTACTCATTAGCGAGCCGCATCCGCGCACTCAACGCTAATGACGTTAAGTCTAAGTAATAGGTCGTTTAAAAGGGCGCCTAGCGCCCTTTTTTGTTTCTAGGTTTTGATCAAATTTTTTGATTTAGATGAGTCGATTTCAAATCAGCAGTGAGTAAGGGGAGTTAGCATGGCTTTATGGGGTGGAAGATTTCAGGGCGAAACGAGCGCGCTATTCAAATTATTCAACGATTCGCTACCCGTGGATTATCGCCTGTTCGAACAGGATGTGGTCGGTTCTATCGCTTGGGCTGATGCGATTGCTAGCGTGGGTATTATCACAGCCACGGAATGCAGCGACTTGAAAAAAGCACTCAATGATTTGCTAGTGGAAGTGAATGGCGATCCAGCAATTATTCTCGCGTCGGGCGCTGAAGATATTCACAGTTTCGTCGAGTCGGCCTTGATTGCCAAAGTGGGCGATCTCGGTAAGAAATTACACACCGGTCGGAGCCGTAACGATCAAGTCGCCACCGATTTAAAGCTTTGGTGTCAATCCGAAGGGGCTGCATTACTGGCGCGCCTTCAAAGCTTACATGCTGAATTGCTGGCGTTGGCTGAACGTGAATTTGATGCGGTAATGCCTGGTTACACTCACTTACAACGCGCACAACCTGTGACGTTTGGTCACTGGTGTTTAGCGTATGTGGAAATGTATGAGCGGGATATCAGCCGTTTAGCCGATGCGTTAACCCGCGCTAATACCTGTCCATTAGGTTCAGGCGCCCTTGCTGGCACAGCCTATAAAATGGATCGGTATGCACTGGCTGCTGCACTGAATTTTGCCTCGCCGACACTCAATAGTTTAGACAGTGTGTCAGATAGAGATCACGTGGTAGAACTGTGTTCAACGGCATCGATCAGCATGATGCATTTAAGCCGTATGGCCGAAGATTTGATTTTCTTTAACTCGGGCGAAGCCAACTTTATCTCTCTGAGTGATGAAGTGACCTCGGGTTCATCCCTGATGCCACAGAAGAAAAATCCTGATGCATTAGAGCTTATCCGTGGTAAAACGGGCCGGGTTTATGGCAGTTTAGTAGGCATTCTCACCACCATGAAAGCGCTGCCTTTGGCATACAACAAAGATATGCAGGAAGATAAAGAAGGCCTATTTGACGTAGTTGATAGCTGGGCAATTTGCCTCGATATGGCGGCGTTAGTGTTATCGGGTCTGAAAGTTAATCGTCCTAATGCGCTGTTAGCTGCGCAGCAAGGTTATGCCAACTCTACTGAGTTAGCTGATTATCTAGTTTCTAAGGGTATGCCTTTCCGTGAGGCGCACCACGTTGTGGGTGAAGTGGTGGTTGCCGCGATAGCGAAGCAAATTCCGCTGGAGGAATTCTCCTTGGTCGAGTTAAAAACCTTTGCCGCTATTATTGAAGATGACGTTTATCCCAACCTCACCATTGAAGCCTGTTTAGCGAAACGCGACGTGCTTGGTGGGACTGCTCTGCCGCAAATTCAGCAGGCGATCGCGGCTAAGAAAGCCCGCTAAGGCAAGTTGTTCAAATCAACAAGCCAATAAAAAACGCGACTTTAAGTCGCGTTTTTTATTGGGTCATTATCCGTATGGGCAATGACTTTCTATGCGTTGTTTATTGGAATAGGTCGTCAGTTGGCGCATCGATGAAGATGTTATTTTCATCCTGAGTTTCGCTGATGTATTCCTTCGGCTCAGTGCCCGAGATGAAGTATTCGAACGCACTGGTATAGTCGGTTTTGCGCGTGAGTTTACCTGTTGCTAAATCGATCCGTACCGAGACAATGCCTTCTGGTGGAATCGATGTGGTTTCAGGTGTGCCTTGTAAGACACTGTTCATAAACTCGTTCCAACCCGGACCTGCCGTTTTCGCGCCAGCTTCGGCGCCAGTTATCTGATCTTTTTCGCCATTGGCGTTCCATGCTGTTCTGCCCAGTTGTCGACCGTGATCGTCGAAACCAACCCAGAATGTACTGGTGAGCACAGGGCTAAATCCACTGAACCAAGTATCGCGAGATTCGTTAGTTGTACCCGTTTTACCTGCAATATCATGACGCTTTATCAATCTTGCCGCGCGCCAAGCTGTACCTTGCCAACCCGTGCCTTTGCTCCAATCGCCGCCACCCCAGATCACGCTCTTTAACGCCTCGGTGATAAGGAATGCAGTTTGCTCTGAAATGATCTGTGGTGCAAAGCGACCCGTTTGCTCAAAACACTGGGCAATAGGTGCACTCGATTCAGCGCTAGAGTCTCCACTAACACTGAACGCCATAGGATCGCTTGGTGTAAATGGTTGGCTAAGACTTTGGCTAGGCTTACAGGCCAATGTTGGATTCGCTTTTTCAATCACATTACCGTAGGCATCTTCGACGCGATCGATATAGAAAGGTTCGAGTAAGAAACCGCCGTTAGCAAACACGTTAAATGCAGTGACCACTTGTAATGGCGTTACTGAAGACGAACCTAAAGCTATCGACTCGTTACGCGGTAAGTCATTAGGGTCGAAACCAAATTTTATCAATTCAGCAATGGTGGCATCGAGTCCGACATGGCGCATTGCACGCACAGACATCACGTTGATTGATTGCGCTAAGCCCACACGTAAACGGGTTGGGCCGCCATAGATATCAGGCGAGTTTTTAGGGCGCCATGCGGTGCCTTGGCTGATATCGGGTTTATTGATCGGTGCATTGTTGATGAGAGTCGCTAAGGTAAAGCCTTTCTCTAATGCGCCAGCATAAATGAAAGGTTTGATGTTTGAACCTAATTGGCGTTTCGCTTGAGTGACACGGTTGTACTGGCTTTGGCTAAAGCTATATCCACCGACTAAAGAACGAATCGCACCATTTTGTGGGTCGAGTGACACAGTCGCGCTGGCAACTTCTGGTACTTGCGATAACTGCAAATATTGGCCGTTATCACGGATCCAAATACGCTCACCAACCTTGAGCATGTCAGAAGCTGACTTAGGTACACTGCCTTGACGCTTATCGGTAATAAATTTACGCGCCCACTTCAAACCATCCCAAGTAATGACTTTAGTCTCGCCCTTGGCGGTCATGACGCTGGCTTGTTGATCTGCAACGCTGATGACGGCTGCAGGTTGCAGTTCTTGAATCGAAGCCACCTTAGCAAGTTCAGCCTTGATTTGAGCTTGTTCTGGTTTTTCGTCTGTCCACAGTACGGCGGCAGGACCACGGTAGCCATGACGCTCATCATAGGCATAAACGTTATTACGTAATGCTTGCTGAGCTTTCAGTTGTATATCCGATGAAATGGTCGTGTAGACGTTGTAGCCATTGGTATAGGCTTCTTCTTCGCCGTACTTTTGCACCATATAATCCCGAGCCATTTCAGAAATATACGGGGCATAGAGATCAATTTCGGCGCCGTGGTATTTAGCGACCAGCGGCTCTTGTAGTGCGGCTTGGTATTCAGCTTGGCTGATGTAACCCACTTCATTCATCCGCATGAGGACGACATTACGGCGAGCGACGGCACGAGAAGGTGAGGTCACAGGGTTGAGTGTTGAAGGCGCTTTAGGTAAGCCTGCGATCATACTCATTTCTGAGAGTGTAAGGTCTTTAACATCTTTACCGAAATAAACTTGTGCAGCGGCACCAACACCATAGGCGCGTTGGCCTAAGTAAATGCGGTTTACATAGAGTTCTAAGATCTCATCTTTGGTAAGTAATTCTTCAATGTGATAGGAGATAAAGATCTCCTTCACTTTACGAATAATCGTTTTGTCGCGGGTTAAGAAGAAGTTACGTGCGACCTGCATGGTAATGGTACTCGCACCTTGCTTCTTCTCTCCTGTGGTTAGCATGACTAATGCTGCGCGAAGTACGCCAACGGGATCTATACCGCCATGCTCGTAAAAACGCGCATCTTCAGTTGCGATAAACGCCTGAAGTAGGGGTTTTGGTACTTCGTCTAACTTCAATGGAATGCGACGTTTCTCACCAAATTGTGAAATAAGTTTGCCGTCACTGCTGTAAATGCGTAAAGGTGTTTGAAGTTGCACATTTTTTAGTGTTGAAACATCCGGCAAATCCGGCAAAACATAAAAGTATGCTGCCACAATGGCGCCTACTCCCAAAAGGGCTAGACTGAATAGTGCTATAACAATACGTTTTAACCACTTCACCAAAATTTATCCTAATGTTCCGTTAAGTGCGACAGTATATAAGGCGCACACCTCTTGGTGAAGTAAAAACGTGAGAAGCCTAAAATAGCGTTTGTAAAATTATGAAACATTCTATACAAGTAAGTATAACAAGTTGATTTTGTGCTAATCTCTTTTACTGAAATATAAATAAAAAGTGACCACGGATTATGCTTTCAAATTTATGGAAGCGTCAGGCTCCGCAGATGGTGGGAATCGATATCGGTTCCCATGAAGTTAAGGCCATTTTGTTGAGCAAGACTGCTGATGGATACAAGATATTGAGTCATGCGGCGGTACCCATTAAAAAGGGAGCCGTTAACGATCATGATATTCGTGATGCTGATGCCGTTGTCGAATGCCTTAGGCAAATAAAACGCAATTTACCTAAATCGGTTAGATATGCGGCGGTGTGTGTTTCAGGCTCTGCTGTGATGACAAAAGTGATCTACATGGATGCCTCGCTGAGCGAGGAAGAAATGGAGGCGCAGATAGAAATTGAAGCCGACAACCTTATTCCATACTCACTTGATGAAGTCAGCATAGATTTTGAAACCCTCAGCGTAAATAGTACTGATCCTACTAAAGTGGATGTGTTGTTGAGCGCGTGCCGTACTGACAATATTGATGTCAGAGTCGATGCGCTCGATAGCGTAGAGCTGGAGGCAAAAGTTGTTGATGTCGAGGGTTATGCTTTAGGTCGCGCCGCCGAATTGATTCTGGCACAACTACCCGAAGGGGCGAAGCATAAGGCCGTCGCTATGATCGATATCGGCGCGAATATGACCACTTTCTCTGTGGTTGAAGCGGGTGAGACGACTTTTATTCGCGAGCAAGCCTTTGGTGGTGAGCAATTTACTCAGTCAATATTATCTTTCTATGGCATGTCCTACGATCAAGCTGAGAAAGCAAAAGTTGAAGGCGACCTACCACGAAATTATATGTTTGAAGTCTTGTCACCTTTCCAAACTCAGCTATTACAACAAATAAAACGTACGCTACAAATCTATTGTACTTCGAGCGGTAAAGAAAAAGTCGACTATCTCGTATTGTGTGGAGGGACATCTAAATTAGAAGGTATGGCTAACTTACTGACTAATGAATTAGGGGTTCACACTATTATTGCCGATCCTTTTCAAGGATGTTTGCACGCCGACGAGTCGATTAAAAGTGTGCTGCAACCGTCAATCAGCAAATATATGGTTGCTTGTGGCTTAGCATTGAGGAGTTACGGTCAATGGCGAACATAAACCTACTCCCTTGGCGTGAAGAGGCGAGAGAAAAACAAAAGCGCGATTATATTGGTATTTTAGCTGCGGTATTTTTAGCGTCAGCGGTCTTAGTCTATGTGGCAGTATCTCTATTGGACGTTATGACTGATGAGCAGAAAGCGCGTAATAGTTATTTGCAATCGGAAATTAGCCTGCTCGAAACACAAATTTCTGAGATTAAGAAAATTACCGAGCGTAAGAAAGACATTGAGCGTCGCACCGAAATTATTCTGAATTTACAACAATCCCGTAATTTACCTACTCATGTGTTAGATGAGCTAGTGCGAATCGTGCCCCCTGGAATATACCTTTCTAGCTTAGAGAAAAAGGGCAGTTTGTTACTGATAGAAGGGCGTAGCGAATCAAATAATAACGTTGCTAATATGATGCGTAAGGTAAAAACCTCTGAATGGCTAACCGATCCGAATATGCAATCGATCGTGACCCAAAATGAAGAATTACGGCAATTACAGCGATTCAGTTTAAGAGTCACGATTAAAGGCGCGAATGTAGGTGAGCCTGAGAAAATGACAAAAGGAGCGAGTAAATGAAACTCGATCTAAGTCAGTTTAATGATATCGACTTTGAAAATATTGGTGGCTGGCCAAACCAAGTTAAAACCTTTTTCGCGGTCCTATTAGCACTTTGTGTTTTTGCTGCGGGTTATTTCTTAGTCGTTTCAGATTCGGTTGATACTTATACCGCAGAGCAAGATAGGGAATTACAACTCAGAGATGACTTTAAGAATAAGTATCAACTTGCCGCAAATTTAAAACTCTATCGTGAGCAGCTAGCAACGATGGAAGTGCAATTCGCCGAGTTACTGAAGATGCTACCCTCTGAGAATGAAATGCCTGGTTTGCTAGACGATTTAACCTTCGTAGCGACCGATGCAGGACTTCGCATAAAGAGCTTAGATTGGGAGCCTGAAATTCAGCGGGATTTCTATATTGAGTTTCCCATCAAAATGTCCGTGACGGGCGATTATCATCAGCTAGGTAATATGGTGAGTGGCGTAGCAAAACTGCCACGTATTGTCAGCCTTCATGATTTTACCATTAAGCGCGATGATGCTGGCAACTTAGCTATGGAAATTTTAGCCAAGACCTATCGTTTTAAAGAGGGGGCTGAATTACCGCCTGAAAAGCCTGCTAAGAAGGGGAAGAAATAATGAAATTCTTACCTCTGATAGCTATGTGTCTTTTTTTAACGGGTTGTGTTGGCGATCGCAGTGATTTAGAGCTATTTGTTACTACAACCAAAGCACAACACGTTGCTCATATTCCACCTTTAAAAGAACCGCCGAGATTTGAGCACTTTGCCTATCAGGCCGAGTTAATGCGTAGTCCCTTTGTACCTCCTTCACGTGAATTAACGGAAGAGGTTGTTGATACCAGTAAGGATTGTTTACAACCGGATTTAAAGCGTCGAAAAGGGCGGTTAGAAACTTATCCTTTAGATAATTTAAAAATGCGCGGCACCTTAAGTGAAGCTGATACGACTTGGGCGTTAGTCGAGACAAATGATGGTAGTGTGTATCGGATGGGAGCTGGTGAGTATTTAGGTCTGTTTAATGGACGCATTTCTAAAGTTACTTCACAAAATGTCGAAGTAGTAGAATTAATTCCAGATGGTTCTGGTTGTTGGTCCGAAAGGACAAGCAATTTAGAACTTTCTGGAGAATAACGAGCGAAGGATGAGGAAATAATGAAATCTTCTGCCGCGATAAAAGTCCCGTTATTATCTTCAGGCTTAATCAAGTCTGTCATAGGGATCGCACTGGTATTTGGAATTTTGCCATCGAGTTTTGCGGCAAATCGATTAATGGATGTTAAATACCACGCCTTGGTTGACCATCAATTGGAGCTAGAGCTGGTCTTTGAAGATGCGATCACTCCGCCTGCAATAGACTCAAATGCCTCGCCCGCAGAGCTAGTGCTGACCTTCGATAATAGTATCTCAGGTTTATCTAAGGATCGTTTATCCATTAATCAGGTTGGGGTGACAGACATCACTACTGAGCAGCAAGATACTCGACTTAAAGTCATCTTAGGTATGTCCAAAGTGAAACCTTACCAAGGTTCAGTAATGGGGAATTCATATCGACTCACTATCAACGATGAAGTGGCGGGCACTCAAGCCCAAGCTGAAAACCCTTTCGTTAATAGCATTAAAAATATCGATTTTCGTCGTAATGATAATGGCGGCGGTGAATTATTAATCTATCTAAATAATCGTTCGGTTGCGGCTAATGTCGAGCAAGTGGGCGCTAAGCTCGAAGTGAAGTTATATAATACAGATATTAATAATGATCTTCTGTATGTTATGGATGTGAAAGATTTCTCCACGCCAGTAAAAAGCTTCGAGACCTTTAAAGAAGACTTAACAACGCGCATATTAGTTGATATCGCTGGTGAGTATGAATTCACTTACAAGCAAGAAGATAACCTCTTTAGACTTTCAATGAATAAAGTCGAGAGAGCTGCCGCCAAGAAAGATGTTAAAAAATACAATGGCCGGACTTTGTCGCTTAACTTCCAAAATATCCCAGTGCGCACTGTGTTGCAGATCATCGCCGACTATAACAACTTTAACTTAGTCACCAGCGATACTGTGGAAGGAAATATCACCTTAAGATTGGACGATGTGCCTTGGGATCAAGCTTTAGAGTTAATTCTGCAAACCAAAGGATTAGATAAGCGTATCGAAGGCAATATTTTAATGGTGGCGCCGAGTGAAGAACTGGCCATTCGTGAAAGCCAAAACCTCAAAAACAAACAAGAGGTTAAAGAGTTAGCACCGCTCTATTCTGAGTACTTGCAAATTAACTACGCTAAAGCGGTCGATATTGCTGAGTTATTGAAAAGCGCGGATTCAAGCTTACTTTCACCACGCGGTTCAGTCGCGGTCGATGAACGTACTAACACAGTGTTAGTGAAAGATACGGCTGAAACGATTGAGAACATTCACCGTTTAGTCGAAGTGCTCGATATCCCCATCCGCCAAGTGTTGATCGAGTCACGTATGGTGACAGTGAAAGATGATGTCTCCGAAGACTTAGGTATTCGTTGGGGCGTCACGGATCAACAAGGTAGTAAGGGAACCTCTGGCACATTAGAAGGTGCACAGAGTATTGCCAATGGGATTATTCCCACTCCCGATCAGCGTTTGAACGTTAACTTACCCGCGGCAGCCACCAATCCAGCGAGTATTGCCTTCCATGTCGCTAAATTGGCGGACGGTACCATTCTTGATTTGGAATTAAGTGCGCTAGAGCAAGAAAACAAAGGTGAAATCATCGCTAGCCCTCGTATCACCACCTCTAACCAAAAGGCGGCTTATATTGAGCAAGGTGTCGAGATCCCTTATGTGCAGTCTACTTCGAGTGGTGCAACGTCAGTCACGTTTAAGAAGGCGGTGTTGTCTCTACGGGTTACACCCCAAATTACGCCTGATAACCGAGTCATTTTAGATTTAGAAATCACTCAAGATTCTCAGGGTAAAACCGTTGATACTCCAACGGGTCCTGCTGTGGCCATCGATACTCAACGTATTGGTACCCAAGTGCTCGTTAATAACGGCGAAACCATAGTACTTGGTGGTATTTATCAGCAAAATCTGATCAGCCGTGTGAGTAAAGTACCAATTCTAGGTGACATTCCTCTGGTAGGTTTCCTGTTTAGGAACACAACAGACAAAAATGAGCGTCAAGAGCTACTTATTTTCGTCACCCCCAAAATAGTCGGTGAGAAGATCTAAGCACTTGCTATGTATCGACTAAAGCCAGCAGTTATTGCTGGCTTTATTATTACTGTTATACAATTCTTTGCATAAATAGCGCACATGGCTTGCCATAGTAGACCCTAAGCTGAGATAATCCTCGGTCAAGTCTCATAAGAGCAAGGTAACATATAGGTCGGCTTGATTTTGAGTCGATATAGGCATACTTTTCAATAAGATTCAGACGTACAAGAAATGGCTGAAAAACGTAATATTTTTCTGGTAGGCCCTATGGGCGCAGGTAAAAGCACAATTGGTCGCCATCTGGCGCAAATGCTGCATTTAGAATTCCACGATTCAGATCAAGAGATTGAGCAACGCACAGGCGCTGATATTGCTTGGGTGTTTGACGTCGAAGGTGAAGAAGGCTTCCGTCGTCGTGAAGCTCAGGTTATTGCTGATTTGTCTGAAAAACAAGGTATCGTCCTTGCCACCGGTGGTGGTTCAGTACAAAGCAAAGATATCCGTAATCATCTGTCTGCTCGTGGCATTGTGGTTTATCTGGAAACCACTATCGACAAACAGGTCGCTCGTACTCAAAGAGACAAGCGACGCCCATTATTGCAAGTGGATGATCCTCGAGAAGTGTTGGAGAATCTTGCAGAGATCCGTAATCCATTGTACGAAGAAATTGCCGATGTGATTGTCAAAACCGATGATCAAAGCGCAAAGATTGTCGCCAATCAGATCATTGAGCAATTAGGTTTTTAGGCAGAATTTATGAAGCAAATTCAGGTTAATTTAGGTGTACGTAGTTATCCCATTTACATTGGCCAGAATTTGATGAGTGATGGCGAGACCTTGTCTCGCTACCTGCTTAAAAAACGTATTCTTATCGTCACCAATGAAACTGTCGCGCCTTTGTATCTTAAACAGATACAAGAGACGATGGCTTCGTTTGGTGAGGTAGAGAGTGTTATCCTCCCCGATGGCGAACAATTCAAAGACTTAGCGCATCTAGATACTATTTTTACTGCATTGCTGCAGCAAAACTATGGTCGAGATTCTGTGCTGGTGGCTTTGGGTGGCGGCGTAATTGGTGATATGACGGGCTTTGCCGCGGCATGTTATCAACGTGGGATCGATTTTATTCAAATTCCGACAACCCTATTGTCGCAGGTGGATTCTTCCGTCGGCGGTAAAACGGCTGTTAACCATCCTCTTGGTAAAAACATGATTGGGGCCTTTTATCAGCCACAAATCGTGCTTATCGATACTTTATGTTTACATACGCTTCCAGCGCGCGAGTTTGCGGCGGGAATGGCGGAAGTCATCAAGTATGGCATCATGTGGGATGCTGATTTTTTTCAATGGCTTGAAGATAATGTAACGACACTAAAAACCTTAGATGCCCAAGCATTGGTTTATGCTATCTCCCGTTGCTGTGAGATTAAGGCCGATGTGGTTAGCCAAGACGAAACTGAGCAGGGTGTACGTGCTTTATTGAATCTAGGTCATACCTTTGGTCATGCGATTGAAGCCGAAATGGGCTACGGTAATTGGTTGCATGGTGAAGCCGTGTCAGCTGGCACAGTCCTTGCTGCTCAAACAGCTAAGGCACTGGGGCTTATCGATGAGTCAATAGTTTGTCGTATCATACAGTTACTACAAGCTTTTGATCTTCCAGTGAGTGCGCCGGAATCTATGGATTTCGACAGTTTCATTCAACATATGCGACGCGATAAAAAAGTTTTAGGCGGTCAGATTCGACTGGTGCTCCCAACGGCAATAGGCCGCGCGGATGTGTTTAGTCAAGTCACAGAATCTACCCTTGAACAGGTTATTCGCTGCGCATAAACACTGTGTGGTGGGCGAGTGACGTTTCAAGGTTCTGTCTTGCTTCCTTCTCAGGAAGCCCTCATACAAAGAATGCATCATGTTGCCAGTTATAGCGATCAGCTACTGGTGCTTTCTGGTGTTAGCGGTTCAGGCAAAACCACCTTAGTGACCGGATTAGCGACCGATTTTGACGAGTCAAATGCAGCATTTGTGATTTGCCCTATGCATGCCGATAACGCTGAAATCCGCCGTAAAATTTTGGTCCAGTTAATTTCATCCCCGATTTTTGACGACGATATTCCCCTCGCCGATACCCTGTTGCGGCTTGCTAGCACGCAAACTAAACCCTTACATATCATTATCGATGATGCGCATTTATTGCCTAAGGCTTTGTGGGCTGAGTGCATTATTCTCAATCAAATTCAGTGTGCGGGTAAGAATATTGCCGTCACACTCACGGTTCCACCGGCATTTTTAGCAGATCTACTTCCACAATTACCGGAGCAGTTACGGCGGCAGATATTGCCTATCAGTATTGAGCCGTTAACTATGCCTGAGCGTGAGGCCTTGTATCAAACGCTACTGAGATACAGCGAACAAAATCCTTTTACGCCAAGGGAAATTGTGCGCAGTCAGCTTGAGAAACAAACCGGTACGCCGCAGGAAGTGGTTAATTTATTAGATAAAGCCTTGCATAGCGCGCCGGAGAAGACATCTTCTTGGATGAAATATAAAGCTGTGATGGTGACTGCTGTGAGTATGCTACTCGCCTTAGGCATTTGGTTTGGTGTTACTCAGCCTTTTTCTGAGGAGCAAGCCTTAGAGGCTGCGACTTATCCTGCGATAGATTCACCCGCCTTTTTGTCCTACGGGCAAAAAGTCTTAACGCCGTATTTTACGCTGCGCGCTGAGCAACTGAAGCTCGCCGCGGAGACTGCGAAAGTTATTGAAATCGAGACGGCAGAAGAAGCCAAAACTGAACAAGCCGTCGATCCCTTAAGTGAATTCCACGGTGAAGCGCCACATCCCATGCCTGACGGTGCTGGCTTCGTGAGTGTGGGTGAAGTGAGTAGTAAGTCTTTTGGTGAGGATAAGCCGCTTGAGGATACAGAACCACAAGCTAAAGCGGCTCAGACTCAACCCGCAACCATTGATGCTGCAAAGGCCGATAAGCCGGTAGCTAAAGCGGGCTTGGATACGCAAAAGCCGCTCAAAGGTTACACAATACAGATTGCCAGTGTTGCTCAGTTGGACACCCTGCGTGCAACATTAAAGAGTATTGAGCATCTTGAGGGCGTTCGCGTTGCACAACATAAGCAGCGTTGGGTTGTCCTCGTTGGCAACTACGGTAGTAGCAAGTCAGCTTCGAATGCGGCGGCACAATTGGTTAAAGAGTATCGTTTCGAGCAGCCTTGGGTAAGAAAGTGGGCGGATTTAAAAGATTATCAACTAGAAGAAAGTCTGCCAAATCGTGAAATTTCAGAATAAACAGAGTACAATCATGGCCTTTATTTTTGTCGGCATTCATCAAGTTAAATGATAAAAAAACACAGAGCCTTCCTTAAGTGGGCTGGCGGTAAATTTAAATTGGTGGATGATTTGGCCAGTTATTTACCCACAGGAGACCGTTTGGTCGAGCCATTCGTGGGTGCAGGATCCGTTTTCTTAAATACGGATTATCCTAGCTACCTGCTCTGTGACATTAATCAGGACTTGATTGAGTTATACCAGATTGTGAAGCATCAACCAGAAGCTTACATTGCCGCGGCTAAGGCAATGTTTGTTGATGAGATGAATCAAAAAGACGCTTACTATCAGGTGCGGACCGACTTTAATAAATGTCGCGACCCTTTCCAACGTTCCGTGTATTTCCTCTATCTAAACCGTCATGGTTTTAATGGCTTATGCCGTTATAACCGTAAAGGCGGCTTCAATGTGCCCTTTGGTTCCTATAAAAAGCCGTATTTCCCCGAAAAGGAAATCTGGGCCTTTTCTGAAAAAGCGCAACGTGCCGAGTTTAAATGCATAGGCTACGAAAAAGCCTTTGAGCAGACACGTAGCGGCGATGTGGTTTACTGCGATCCTCCTTATGCGCCATTATCTACCACATCCAGTTTCACTACGTATGTCGGTGCGGGCTTTAGTCTAGATGACCAAGCGCTGCTGGCCCGTCATTCGCGCCATACAGCACTAGAACGTGGTATTCCTGTGTTGATCAGTAATCACGATATTCCATTGACTCGCGAGTTATACCGCGGCGCTCACTTAGCGAAAATCCAAGTGCAACGTAACATTAGCCAAAATGGTAGTGGTCGTAACAAAGTGGATGAGTTGATGGCGTTATATGATGAAAATTACGATCCAAAGGATGACTAGGTTCGACATAGCTTAGGTTTAGCTGAGCACTTGTCCTACGAGAAACATCAGGCTTGCCACTAAGATGACTGCCAACACGATTCCCATTGCGATATAAGGTAATGGTGAGCTAGTTTGGAAATCTTTTTTTCGATTGTCGTCAGTTTGTACCCCGAAAAAGGCGGCGACTGTGCTTTGGAATACTTGCCAGATACGGCTAAGCATTAGCATTAATAGGCGAGATGCGACGTAGTGGGTTTGAGATCATCCATAGGTTTATCTTGATGACCGTGTAATAGCTCAAGCAGATCGACAAAGTGGAACTGACTCGAACGGTTTTTACCTGTGAGCCACGTTTTCCAGCTTAGGGTTTGTGCTTGATCGGCGCAGCGATTATTGGGATGACTACTAGGTAAAGCACTATTGTAACGAGTGTCACTGCTACAAGCGCAAGAAGCTGTTTCGGTATTTTCCGTGAGTTTTTCAACACCAAAGGCTAACGTGGCCACGACAACTGCAGTGAATGCCAACATCATAGATGACTTAAATGTCACCGACCTAACATAGTGTGAAAACAAACTAAATCGCCCCTTCATAACGCTTCCTTTGAAATGAACCAGCATTGCGCCTCGAGTATAACAAACTCGCCTAGTTTATGAACAAAAATTTATCAATTGCCGCCAAAATGCGCGCAAATGTTAGCAAATTTCATCTTATCTAGACCCCAATTGACTACGATAGTTGCAGAATGTGTTGCTTTGCTGACTGCTACATCGCGTATCAATTGCCAGAAATGTGGCTTTAGCTATAGAGGCTTAGCTTAGCTCAGGGTAAAATAAGGCACTTTTTATCCAAATAGCAGCGAGTGTTTTATGCGTCCATTCTTGATTGCTCCATCGATTTTATCTGCCGATTTTGCCCGTTTGGGTGATGATGTAAAAGCCGTGTTAGATGCGGGGACCGACGTAGTGCATTTTGATGTGATGGATAATCACTATGTTCCTAACTTAACAATTGGCCCCATGGTGTGCCAAGCGCTGCGTAACTACGGTATTACCGCCGATATTGATGTGCATTTGATGGTTAAGCCAGTTGACCGTATCGTGCCTGATTTTGCTAAGGCGGGCGCATCTATTATTACTTTCCATCCAGAAGCCTCAGAGCACGTCGATCGCACACTTCAGTTGATCAAAGAGTGTGGTTGTAAAGCGGGTCTCGTGTTTAACCCTGCCACACCACTGCATTATCTCGACCATGTGATGGATAAGCTGGATGTGATTCTATTGATGTCGGTCAACCCTGGTTTTGGCGGGCAATCTTTTATTCCATCGACCTTAGATAAGCTGCGTCAAGTGCGTGCGCGTATCGATGCCAGCGGTTTTGATATTCGCTTAGAAGTGGATGGCGGCGTTAAGGTCGACAATATTGCCGAAATCGCGGCCGCCGGTGCCGACATGTTTGTTGCGGGTTCTGCCATTTTCGGCAAGCCAGATTACAAAACCGTTGTTGATGAGATGCGTGCCGAACTTGCTAAAGTTGGGGCATAGGTATGTGGGATAAGATTAAAGCGATAGCGTTTGATCTTGATGGCACGCTGATCGACAGCGTGCCTGACCTAACCGTTGCCACGCAGGAAGCCTTAGCCGAGTTAGGTTTGAAGAGCTGCTCTGAGGCCCAAGTGCGTACTTGGGTCGGTAACGGCGCCGAGATGTTGATGCGCCGCGCCATGACCCATGCCTTGGGATCGGATGTTGAGCAAACCGCGCTTGATGCGGCCATGCCGATTTTTATGCATCACTATCAAGAGAATCTTGAGAAGCACAGTGCGCTGTATAGCGACGTGCATCAAGTGCTGCAAACCTTGTTCGATGCAGGTTTTAAGCTCGCCGTTGTGACCAATAAACCCTATCGTTTTACCTTGCCATTACTCAATGCCTTTGGGATTAATGACCTTTTCAGCTTAGTGTTAGGTGGCGATACCTTAGCTAAGATGAAGCCCGATCCTTTGCCGCTACAGCACTTATTACATGAGTGGCAATTGGATAAAGAGGCGTTATTGATGGTCGGCGACTCTAAAAACGACATTTTAGCGGCGAAAGCGGCTGGGATAGCGTCAATCGGCTTGACCTACGGCTACAACTACGGTGAAGATATTGGGCTCAGTGGCCCAGATGCCGTATGTGAGCAATTTAGTGAGATTTTGAACTGGGTAAAACCTACTAAGTAATGCGTGTTTACCCGTTTTTTAGTCGATTTTTTTATAGTCTTTTTATATATAGATAGTGGAGCAATGACGTAATGACCAAACCCATAGTACTCAGCGGTGCACAGCCGTCCGGCGAATTAACCATAGGTAACTACATGGGTGCATTGCGTCAATGGGTTGCGATGCAAGATAGCCACGACTGCCTCTATTGTGTGGTCGACTTGCATGCCATTACCGTGCGTCAAGATCCTAAAGCGTTGCGCGAAGCCTGTTTAGACACCTTAGCCCTGTATTTGGCCTGTGGCGTCGATCCTAAAAAGAGCACAGTGTTTATCCAGTCACAGGTGCCACAACACACGCAATTGGGTTGGGCATTAAACTGCTACACCCAAATGGGCGAGTTGAGCCGCATGACGCAGTTTAAAGATAAGTCACAAAAGCATGCTAACAACATCAACGTGGGTCTGTTTGGTTACCCAGTGCTGATGGCGGCGGATATTCTGATTTATCAAGCGAACGAAATCCCAGTTGGTCAAGATCAGAAGCAACACCTTGAGTTAACGCGTGATATCGCGACTCGCTTCAACAATGCCTACGGCAATACTTTCACCATTCCTGAGCCGTTTATTCCTGAACATGGCGCAAAAGTGATGTCGTTGCAGGAGCCGTTGAAGAAGATGTCTAAGTCAGACGAAAACCGTAATAACGTCATCGGCCTGCTTGAAGATCCAAAAGCCGTGCTGAAGAAGCTGAAAAAAGCCATGACAGACAGTGATGAGCCGCCAGTCGTGCGTTTCGATATGGACAATAAGCCAGGCGTTTCTAACCTGCTGAGTTTAATGTCGGGTGTGACGGGACAAAGCATCGCAAGCCTAGAAGCCGAGTTTGAAGGCAAGATGTATGGCCATTTGAAAGGGGCAGCAGGCGAAGCGGTTGTGAGTATGTTAGCGCCGCTGCAAGAGCGTTACCGCACGATTCGTGCCGACCGTGCTTACTTAGACCAAGTAATGAAAGCTGGCGCTGAAAGTGCGCAGGCGCGCGCCGAAGTGACATTGAAGAAAGTGTACGAGAAGATTGGTTTGTTAGTGTAATCAATCGGTATCGATAAATTAAGCCGACGTCAGCGTCGGCTTTTTTGTGTCTGTATGTTCACCTTAGGCCTGTGATTTTAGCCAAGAGGAGAAGGCAGCAATCGCAGGCTCAGATAAGCGGCGCTGTTTACAAAAGAAAGTAAATTCAAATCCGGTATGCACATCGGGAAGATTCAAAGCGACTAAACGCCCCGTGGTGATATCGCCAGCCACCATAAAGTCCGGCGCTAGGGCTAAGCCTTGGCCTGCAATCGCCGCCTCAATTGCCATCACAATATGACTAAACACATGCTGTTGTTCGTTATCGAGTGGGATCTGGTGTGCCGATGACCACTTGTGCCAGTCGAGTCCGAGTGGGCCTTCATCGACAACCAGCAGGGCTTGTTGCTGGAAATTGCTCAGGCTAATGTCGCGCCATTTAAGGTAGAAATTTGGGCTGCATACTGGGATTAACCGCTCTTTATGCAGTAACTGTTGCCAGTATCCGCGTTGATTCAGTTTACCGGCGATGAAGATATCCGCCGTGCTAGTGCTGAGATCAGGATCTTGGGTGATCATCTCGAGGCGGATTTTCACGCTCGGATATTGGCGGCGAAAATCGGTGAGTCTGGGGATCAACCATTTCACCGAGAAGGAACTGTAAACAGCTAAGCACAGCTGCTGATTGGGCGTGTCGCGAACCTTCAAATTAAGATCACTTAACTCGTTGAATATCCGCTCTAACTCTAGAAATAGTCCGTGTCCTTTTGGGGTTAACTGCAGTTTACGCCCCTGACGGTCGAACAGTTGCTCGCCAAAATACTCTTCTAATACTCGCACTTGGTGAGAAACCGCACTTTGGGTGATGCACAGTTCATCGGCCGCCTTAGAAAAATGCTGTTGTCTGGCGGCGGCTTCGAACACTTGCAGAGCGCGTAATGGTGGGAGCTTTCTCATTATTTTCAATATCTAAAGGCTTTAGTATGAATCTAATTCATCTAGCATGAGAAAGCATCATTTCAGCTTAAGTTTTGCGAGGATTATCATGCCGCCATTGAGATTTATGGATGTTAAAAAATGCAACGTTCAGTTGTTATCGGTTTGATTTTATTGATAGTAGGTAATCTATTCAGTGCCTTCTATGATGTGTCGATCAAGTGGTTGCCGGACGATGCAAATGCCTCGACTTTCCTCCTTGTCAGGCAAATCTCCTCAGTCTTTATGCTGTTGCCAGTGTGGCTGTATTCACAGCGGCCAATGACAACACATATTTCAGTTCACCTTTGGCGTGCCAACATAGGCTCAGTTGGCGCGCTTTTTTTAATTATTGGCTTGATGGCATTGCCACTCGCGACGGTTAGCTCGTTGTTTTATTCGGCGCCTTTGATGATCATCTTGATGGGGTATTTTTTCCTGAGAGAGCGGATCACAGCCGCCCAGACCATCTGCACAGGCTTAGGTTTTGTCGGTATTTTGATTATCCTGCGACCGAGTGAAATGAACTGGTATGGCATTGCTGTGCTATTTTCGGCTTTTACCTTTGCGGTGAATCAGTTAGCGCTGAAAAAAGTGCCCCATGCTGAACATCCCGTATTAACGCTGATGTTGTATAACTTGCTGGGTATTCCTGCGACGTTAGTAATTGCGGCGTTTCAGGGCATCGAAGGTTTGAGTTGGGAGCTGGTGGGCGTGGCATTGCTGAGCAATGCATTTTTACTTGTGTATCATTGGTTTTGCGTGCTGGCCTACCGTAAAGCACAGGCGAGCGATATCGCGATTGCGGAATATAGTGGCTTGTTATTTATTGTCTTTTTAGGCTGGTTATTATTCGATGAATGGTTGGATAATTTAAGCTGGCTTGGCGCCGCTTTGATTGTGTTGCCTTCGTTGTTTTTACCTTGGCTAGGGTCGTTGTTATCAAAATCGACACCTAAGATAGCGGATACGCTAGCGGGGAAATAACGCTGAGCGTTTAAGCCTAAGTGTACGAGTTGACTCGCGACTTAGGCTTAACTTCCACTACGCTCAAATTACAACCTGCTCAAATTGTAAAATCACTCTGTATATTCAAATACTCTTACCACTTTACGCACGCCTGCTGTATTGCGGGCGATATCAACGGCTAAGTCTGCTTGCGAGCGATGGATAACGCCAAGCAAGAAGACTTCACCATTTTCAGTGATGACTTTAATGCGAGTCATATCCAAATCTTTCTCGTTTAGCATGCGGCCCTTCACTTTAGTGGTGATCCAAGTGTCGTTGCTGCGTGTGGTGAAAGAAGTTGGGTTGCCAATGCGGATCTGATTGTGGATCTTGCCGCCTAGCTTAAGATCTTGTACGACCTTGATGGCTTTATCCCTTAACGTAGAGTTAGGGGCTTGGCCTATCATAAGCACATTGCCATTGACGGACACACCAGTGATATTAGTTTGTTTTTTAAGATCTTCTTGCTCTAGTAGCGCGCTAGTGATCCTAAAATCGGTATTAGTATCATCAATCTGTGTCTTAACAGTGCGCTCATCGTTGGCCATCATAGCGCCACTCACTGCGCCCACCATAACGGCACCGGCGCAGCCTTGTAGCAGCAAGCAAACCATTAACAGCGGGGCAGCGTGTCTCATTGCTGCTCGTCCTGCGGGAAGAGTGTGCGGTCAATGTTGTCACACAGGCAGTGGATCACCAGTAAGTGCACTTCTTGAATACGTGCGGTGACGTTTGAAGGCACGCGGATTTCCACATCGCCCACGCTCAGCAGGCCTGCCATAGCGCCGCCATCTTTACCTGTTAGTGCAACGATAGTCATGTCACGGCTTAATGCGGCTTCCATGGCTTTAATCACGTTACCTGAGTTACCGCTGGTGGAGATTGCCAGCAGAATGTCGCCCGGTTGACCTAAGGCAAAAATCTGTTTTGAGAAAATCTCATCATAGCTATAGTCGTTGGCGATAGCTGTGATGGTTGAAGTGTCAGTAGACAGGGCGATGGCCGGTAAGGGTGGACGTTCAATCTCGTAGCGGTTTAGCAATTCAGCTGAGAAATGTTGTGCATCGCCAGCACTGCCGCCGTTACCGCAAGCAAGGATTTTATTGCCACCCAAAAGACAGTGCACCATCATCTCGGCCGCTTTGGCGATTGATTCTGGCAGTGCTTCGGCTGCATCGATTTTTGTCTGGATAGATTCAGTAAAGCTGTCTTTAATGCGTTCTAACATGGATAAATCCTTTCAGGATAAAGTGTTGCTATCATGCCATATTTCCACAAGCGTGTTGAGGCACAGACGTTAAAAATAATTTGTGTTGCTAATCTCGCACTATTGGCGCTTAAAAGGCATCGACGAGCCAATGAATTTGATCGGCTTCCATGGCGATGACATCGAAACGACAGGGCACATCGAGCCGATTGAGTTGCAAATAATGGTTGGCCGCTTTGCGAATCCGCGTGATTTGCGCAGCGCTTAAAGCCTGTAATGCGCCGCCATATTGGGTTGCCGAGCGATACTTCACTTCAACAAATACCCAATAGCTTTTATGGCGCATGATCAAATCAATTTCCCCAAACGGATAGCGGACATTACGTTCGACAAAAGTTAACCCTTGCTGTTCAAGGTAACGTTGTGCGTGCGCTTCTGCCTGCTGTCCGAGTGTCATAGCTGGCGGAAGCTGCCTCTTTGGTAACGTCCCCAGCTTAATTGGCGGTTTACTATGCCATCTGGACTAACCGATAAAGCGCCGCTGCGGCCATTGAATTGGTAACCCGTAAATGAGCGCATTTGTGCTAAACGGCCGATCAAGTCCATCGCATCATAACCCATAACAAACAAACGTTTCTGACTGTTATTCCAGCCCGAAAATAGTGTGTTAACCATTAGGTTTTCTTCGCCGTTTTGCATCAGCCAAGGGGCATCACTGAGGGTGAGGTTATTTAAATCCTGCGCCGTTTGTGTGCTTTCGTTCTCAACTCGGCTGCGGCTTGAGGTATACAAGGGAACTGGTTGAGTGAACACGCTGAAGTTAACATCGATAAAGGCCTTGAGCAGAGTCAGATCCTGCGGCGTTGAAATCATATAAATGGCATCAATATCTTGGCGTGAGCGGAAGTCAGCCTGCACTGAGTTACCCAGCAGTTCCTTGATGCGTGCGATACGGGCTTGGCTATCACGCACGCCAAGGGCATCTTGCACTGTGGTTTTCATTTTGTCGCCGCCATCGTAGTAATAGACTTCGACGACGTTATCGCTCTTCTTTTTCCACGCTTGAATAAAGCTCTCGGCCATACGTTTGCCAAGGGCATCATTGCTGGCGAGCAGCAATGGCATAGTGACGCCATCTTGATATAAATGCTCGGCGGCATCGGCTGCTTCTTGGGCTGGTGACAATGCAAAGTAGAATTTGTTTGGATCGGGTGTGAATTTATCCACTTGATTCAAAAAGAGTTGTGGTACAGGCGCAGCTGCAACTGTATTAGCTGTTTTTTCTGGGTTAGCCGCATTGGTCAGCGCATTAGTGGTGGCAGTATTTGCTGCATTCATCACTTGTATTTGTTCGATTTCAGTCGGCAGTAATGGGCCAATAATAAACTCGGCTCCTGCTGTCAGTGCCTGTTGATAGGCACTCGCCGCATCGTTGGCCGTGTCGTAAAAATTCACTGCGACTTGATCGTTTTGCTTTGCCATATAGCTAGCTAATATACCTTGGCGAATCGCATTGGCGGCGTTCGCTCTTGGCCCCGTCAGCGGCAACAGCACGGCAATATTTTTCGGCGTAAATGGTTTAGCGTTTAAGGCTCTATCCAAATCGGCGGGCAGTTTGGCTGCAGCTGGGTGATAAGGATTTTGTTTCTGCCATTCACCTAAGTAGCGCACTAACTGGGTGGGATCGACGGCATAATGCTTAGCGATATAAGCCAGTTGTAACCAGCCCGCAAACACTGGAGTCTTAGCATCTTGGGTAAACGTCTTTATGGTTTGTTCGTGCATCGGCTGCAGCACTTGCCAAATGGTGTTATTCACTTCGTTGGCTTGGGCGGGTGGCAAGTAAGTTGTCAGCAAACTCAACTCGCGCACTTGTTCAATTGGCTGTTTATTCAATTGATATAAATGCGCTTTGAATTGGTGATAGGCCGTCATTTGCCAGCTTGGCAGGCTCCAACTACTTGGATAATTTAAGGTTTTAAGGGCATCACTGTAGGTGGACGTATGTTCAAGTACACGTGCAGTTAAATATTTATGTTCGGCCAGTAATGTAGGGCTCTGAGTTAAGCTCGGCTGTATCGATTTAAGTAGCTTCTGCGCCGCCGCATAGTCATTGGCATTAATATAGGCATGGGCTGCTAGCAGCAGATAAGTATCGCGCTGCTGCGGGTCTTTGCTATTGGCCGCTTGCGCCAAATAGACATTTGCCGCCAAAGGTGCGGATGCTAATGAGGTAGCCACTGTGGCGGTTGTTCCAGTGGAATTGGGCGATGAAACACCACAACCCGCCAAGATTACCGATAAAATGGCCACGGAAACGAACTTAGTTGTATTCAGGCTTTTTAACACTGGGCTTCACTCTGGTAAGATGCGGCCTCTAGTTTAACCTTCTCTCGCGCTTGACGAAAGTCTTGGCACTGTCATTACAGAGGTATATATGGACCAAAGCGTCGCACTCTACATAGTTCCTACTCCCATAGGTAATTTGGGCGATATGAGCTCACGGGCAATAGAGGTGCTGAATCAGGTTTCATTGATCGCCTGTGAAGACACTCGCCACAGCGGTAAGTTATTGAGCCACTTTGGCATTACCACTAAAACCACGGCCTTGCATGACCACAACGAGCGTGCGCGTGCCCAGTGGATTGTGGATCAGCTTTCAGCGGGTCAGTCGATAGCATTAATTTCCGATGCGGGTACGCCGTTGATTTCCGATCCTGGCTACCACTTAGTCTCACATGTGCGCCAATCTGGGTTTAATGTGATCCCATTGCCAGGCCCTTGCGCGGCGATTACCGCCTTAAGCGCCTCGGGTTTGCCATCGGACCGTTTTACTTTTGAAGGATTTCTGCCCTCTAAAGAAAAAGCCCGCGCCGATAAGTTATTGGCACTGAAAGAAGATCCGCGCACGCTGATTTTTTACGAATCACCCCACCGCATCGAGCATAGCTTAACGACTATGGTCGAAGTGCTGGGCGGTGATCGCCATGTGGTGATGGCGCGCGAAGTGACGAAAACCTTCGAAACCTTTTTATCTGGCCCAGTTTCAGAAGTGCTCGCTAAAGTGAGTACTGACCCTAATCAGCAGAAGGGTGAAATCGTTCTTATGGTGCATGGCTACCATTTGAGTGATGACGAAGCGATTCCCACGGTCGCCATCAACACGCTCAAACTCTTATGTGAAGAATTGCCATTGAAGAAAGCCGCTGCAATTGCCGCGCAAATTCATGGACTTAAAAAGAATGCCTTGTATAAATACGGCCTAGAGTCTGATTTATAAGCGCTAAAACGGCCGCGAGCGGATTATCTGTGGTGCATCAGGGTGGCTTAGGCTATAATCCGCGCCGAGTTGGCCAGACAGTCGCCGCGTTCGCAAGAACGGGGAGGAAAGTCCGGGCTCCAAAGAGCGGGGTGCCAGGTAACGCCTGGGCGGTGTGAACCGACGACAAGTGCAACAGAGAGTAGACCGCCTGCCTGATTTATCAGGTCGGTAAGGGTGAAAGGGTGCGGTAAGAGCGCACCGTGCGGCTAGCAATAGTTCGTAGCAAGGTAAACTCCACCCGGAGCAAGACCAAATAGGGTTCCGTATGGCGTGGCTCGCGTTGGAACCGGGTAGGTCGCTTGAGCCTGTGAGCGATTGCAGGCCTAGATGAATGACTGTCCAAGACAGGACCCGGCTTATCGGCCAACTCACCTCATTCAATAAAAAGCCCGTTTGTCGTAATGACAAACGGGCTTTTTGTTTTTTAACTGTTGCAGTTTTAAGTGACCGTTACTTTTTAAATTATTAAAAATCAAAGTATTGAATTCCCCGTCCGTATCCAATCTATATCCTATTTAGTTGTCTGTTCTGTCGCTCTCTTTATCATCCTTCGCTGCAGGTAAAAATTACCCTATGTAGGTAACATCTACCGTTAACTGAGGGCATGGATATAAAGTATTTAAATCTAAGTATTTGTTTTTGTTTGCTTATATCAATTGGCTTAGCCGTTGCATTAGTTTATATGCAAAGTGCAGCATTTTGTTGCATTGCACTCGGTTCATCAAGGAGTCTGCTAATGGCCAGTTCAAAAAGTGTAACAGAACAAACTAACAGTAAAGATAATGGCGCGTTAAATTCGCCAACCACAGCGAAAGCCAGCGAAGTGACGCATCATGCCGTTGACGCTGTGGCAGAGAAAGCCGCTGTTGCAGAGGATACTTTGCGTAAAACCGCCGCCAGCTCGCAGGAAACGATGGCGCACAAGCAAGAGGAAATCAAACAGCAACTGCAAAGCTCTTACAGTAAAACCCGTGAGCTGGCAGCGCAAAATCCTCTGGCTACAGCCGGGATAGCGTTTGCTGCTGGTGTAGTGTTGACGGCTTTGTTACGCCGTCGCTAAGGTGGGGTTATGCAAAACCGTGCACAGTCAGAGGCGCCAGAGCAAAGACCAGTCCAGCATGCTGAACTCACTGGGCAGCCTGCATCCGCTGCCCAGAATAAGGTGGTTGATCAGGCCATTGAGCAATTGGCTGAAATAGCGGCACTGAGCAGCTCGGTGAAGCAGGCCTATATCAATCAGTTAAATCTGGCAGGAAAAATAGCAACGGCAGAGTGGCAGCTAACGGGTCGCAGCTTGATTATTGCTGCGGCTTTGGTTGTCTGTTTTGGGACGGGTATTACCCTATTCTGGGGCAGTATCTTGTTGTTGCTGGGTTATTTGCTGTTTCAACTGAGCGGCTCGCTGTTGATTACCGCGAGCGCGTTAGTGGTATTGCAGTTTGTGTTATTGATTTGGTGTTGGCGTAGTCTGAGCTATGTGCTGTCGCAAGCGGGTTTTTCAAAGACTTGGCAGCAGTTACGGCTGTTGTTTTCTACTCAAAAATCAGCCAACAAACAACAGGAAGATCAACAATGCTAGTGCAACAGTTACTGAAAAAACAGCAATTGAAGCTCACTGTGCTCACCGAACAAGGTCAGCTGCAGCATGAGTTATTGCAGGTGAGGAAACAACAACTAGCGCAAAGCGGTCGTGCTTTTATCGGTTCGACCCCCGGCCTTATTGTCAGTTTTAGCTTGGGTTGTCTGTTTCAAATGCGCCACAACAGCACAGTAAAACTGTTGCGTAGTACCTTCGGTCTGCGTTGGATGACCAAACTCTAACTGCCCAGTTATTCTCTGGACGGTTAGCGTTTGCTTTTGTAGGGCTAACCGGTATGACTTTGTAGATCAACATCTTATCTATGCGCTTCAACTCAGCACACTACCTTATTCGCAATTCGTAAATCAGCTGCTAAAAACTGCGTTTTACTAGGAATCGCCATTCCCAACTGTTCACTGACTCGCCGCCCGTGTAAGGAATCGAAAAATCGATATGGGCGACGTTGCCATAGCTGGAGCGAGAGGAATAAATCCGCGCGCCTATGCCTATGCTGCCCAGTGGACCGCTGACTTCGTTATTCTCGGCGAGTTGTCCGCCGGAAGCTTGACCCAAATCAGTAAAGACGGCCCAGCCCAATTCAGCCAATTGGTATAAGTTGATGTTGGGGTAATTACGTATCTCGGCGGTCAATAACCACTGATTGTCCCCTTGTTGGTATTCGTTTGGATAACCGCGCACGCCAGTTTCATCTCCCAGCCCTTTGGTCAGATCCAGATAAGTGTTCTGTGAAAGGCTGGCCCATGCTTTGCCGTAGGCTGTCCACTTAGGATTGATTTGATAGAAGTACTCGGCTTGGACATCGACCTTGTAAGTGTCTTTTTGGGTTGTACCGATTGTGCTAGTGCCGCCCATTTCTAACAGCCACAGTTGGTCGTCGAACTTATAGCCGCCAGTACTTTGCCAATTGACGTGGTAGCCGACAGGATTGTTATCGCCTATGTCATTGGTTTCTATGCCGAGTTGCACATAGTGATGCCAGCCTAAGTTAAAGTCTTCGTTGTTGGTGATCAGGTGAACGTTATTCAGTACATGGAAATCATCTTGGATAAACTCGTAAGCGACCCAAGGGTACATAAAGTCCCTATCTTGAGGCAGCATCGAATTGGGGTAGAGATCTGAATTGGCAAACTCGTGTTTGTCTTGGGTAACACCGGTAATAAAGCGAGAAAGATGCTCACTGTTCTTATTAATTAACCAGCCATATTGCAGATTAAGGTAGTCGACTGTGTGTTCGAATTCATTTATCTCTTGCCCATTTTGCCTAAGGGTATCAATACGGTTTTCGTCTAAAAACTCCGCCGAATACATGGTATTGGTATCGAGAGAATAGAAAGGCTTACTGACATAAACGTGCTTAGCTTCGCCGTCGCTATTGTCGTAAAACTCGGCGGCAACCGTGCCGTGCTCGATAATGCTCAGCGGAGCTTCGAACGCAAATTTGTAGCCATTACGGGATTCGTTGGACTGGTACTTGAGTCGAGTGCGGATACCTGTTCCGAGTAAGTTGTCTTCTTTAACACCAAAAGAATAACGAGTGTCGCCACCTGAACTACTCAGGCTCGCAGTGGGCAATAATGACCAGTTATCCCAGGTTTCGACGACAACGGACTCAACTGTGGGATCGGTATCGGCGAGGGGATCTTTTTCGGCGACATAAATTTTGGCGTCGCGGATATAGGGCACAGCCCGTAATAGCCGTTGCGATTCGTCGAGGTCTTTCTGGGCGACAGTATCATTTTCGCCGAAGGTCAGTTTATCGAGCACCACATATTCTTTGGTGTTGATGTGTAAAGCGTTCGCCCAGCGGTGGATGAAAAAAGCATCGGGATCGGATTCATCAAAAATAGGATTGTTAACTACGACGATCTTGCTGACTTTTTTAGTTTCTTGAGCCTTTGTTGCCGGATCGGCGAGCTTAGCGTCTTCTGCTTGGGCAGCACTGATTAGGCTGCCAACACAACAAGGTAGGATGCATGCATACTGAATGAATTTCTGCATAAAAGGCCACTCCCATGAAATTGACGACTGCAGCGAAAACAATTTCACTCTGCAATTCACAATTTAATAACACATGGAAAGCGGGTGTTAGTCAAGAAAACATTTTAATAAGTTTCTGATTTTACTTAAGGTTAACTTAAGGTGACGGCTGGGCGCGGGCTCCAGCCGAATTCACAATTGTTACAATGTTCGCCTTGGCGGGACGGCGACGTTGGCAAAAATCAATCCTGCGATCAGCGACATAAAAATTAAAAAGATTTGTGAGCCAATATGGGACTGATTGAGCATGGTCTCACCTGAGATTAAGGCATTGAGTCCTATATAGGTTTTACTGCCGGGCACTAAGATCACTATGCCTTGCAACAGGGCGATGGAGGCGGGAGCTTTCATCCAGCGGGCGAAGAGGTTGGAGTAAATCCCTACGGCCAAGGCGCCAAAGAATATGCCTACCGAATCACCAAAATAATGTCCGCCGAGCATGGCCGAGAAAAACGCCACAATTCCAGCTAATACGCCCCAAGGTGAATCTTGCATCCGTGCCTTGAAGATAAACACTAATGCCATAGATAAAATCGGCACCGCCGACCAAATTGCCCAGCGCGGCAACCCTTCTGGCTCGATATGAATCGCTTCGCCAAACACGGCTTTACCAATCGCCATGCCGAGCACTGCACCAAAGTACAGTTTAAACAATTGCATAATCGCATCCATGATGCGCGCCGTGCCGGAAATCAAATCCCGCGCGGCAAGTTCGGCTAGACCTAAGGTTAACGCTAAGCCGGGAATAAAAATAATGATCGAGGAGAGGATCACCACCGGGATATTAATGTTGGGATCGATACGCGCTATGCCGCAGGCGGCGATGGCGCAAAGAATGGTGGCGAAGGGTTCAAGCACTTCGGCCATGCGTGCCGAGCGTTCGGCGCGGTATACCAAGCCATAGACAAATAAGCCTAATAACCCCGACCAAAATACATCGTTCCAACCTGTGCCCATCAACATGGCAAAGGCGGCGGCAGAAGTACCAAAGGAAAAACAAGTTAACACTGGGCCATAGGGATTGGGTTTGTTGGCGATTTCTTCTAAGCGATCTAAGGCCTCGGCTAAAGTGCGCTTACCTGAAGTTAATTCATCGACTAATTCATCGGTGCGGGCGAGTGAACCTAAATCGAGTTCGCCGGGCTTCACCCGAGCGGCATGGTTATATTCTTGATCTGTATCGTGTTGTAAAACGAAGGTCATCGAAGTTGGCGAGATAAGGAAGTAGCCTTCGATACCTAAGGTGCGCGCAACGGTTTGTAAGTGGGTTTCTAGGCGATAAGCGGGTGTGCCAAACTTATGCAATGCCTTGCCTAGCTTTATGATAAATCTGCGTTTTTCGATAAACTCGTCGTTATCCAATCGGGGTCTTCACTGTATAAAAAGTTGTAGGGATTAACGCGCGCATATTAACCTATCTTGTCTATAAAAGGTTAACGGCTTTTAACCTTAATACAAATAAATTGCTGAATTTTTGCAGCTCGGGCTATAGTCAGCTTTTTGATAAGGGAAAATAGATATGTCTTTGATGGTAACGGGTCTTTACGCTAGCCTCACTGGGCTATTAATTGTCGCTTTAGCTTATCGAGTGGTGAAAGTCAGAAAAAGTCACAAGATTGGTCTAGGGGATGGCGGTAACAATGCGCTTGCCTTAGCGAATCGCGTCCATGTAAACCTGATCGAAAATGCGCCTATCGTATTGATTCTCATGCTGGTGGCCGAAGCCGGTGGCTTACCCGTATTTTATCTCCACTGCTTTGGAACTGTGTGGATAGTGGCGCGCCTGCTCCATGCTATCGGCTTAACCCAAGGCCAAGGCGGTTACCATTTTGGACGTTTCTGGGGCGTATTGCTCACTTGGCTAGTGATCATCAGTCTGGCATTGGTGAATTTGCTGCATTTTGCCCAAGGATTAGGAAAGGGTCTCTAGACGCTTGGGATTGGGCGGTTGATTCCGCCCTAAGCCATATCCATAGCGGATTTAGGGGTATTAGGCTTCAGGCTCAAATACCCCGAAAACGCCTTGATTGATGTTTTTTTAATCGCACTTATCCCTTGTTGCCTGCTATACTCCGCGTCCCTAAATTGGTGTAACTTATTTTCAGTGGCGCCTTTATTTGACATTACGTTTTCGGGTCATAATCGATGCAAGTTGAATCCACACTCTTTAGTCATCCCAAGTATTGGGCTACAGGCGACAGCACTGCGCCTTTCTTACCTATGTCTCGCAAGGAGATGGATAAGCTTGGCTGGGATAGCTGTGACATTATCATAGTCACAGGCGACGCTTATGTGGATCACCCAAGCTTTGGCATGGCAGTGATCGGCCGTATGTTAGAGGCCCAAGGTTACCGAGTCGGCATTATTTCCCAACCTGATTGGTCGAGCAAAGACGCCTTTATGCAATTGGGTCGTCCAAACCTGTTTTTTGGCGTCACCGCCGGCAACATGGATTCGATGATCAACCGTTACACCGCTGACCGTCGTTTACGTTCTGACGATGCTTATACCGCGGGCGATATTGGCGGTAAGCGCCCAGATCGCGCTGTGACTGTGTACACCCAGCGTTGTAAAGAAGCCTTTAAAGATGTGCCTGTGATCATTGGCGGTATTGAAGCCAGTTTACGCCGCATCGCCCATTACGATTATTGGTCGGACAAAGTGCGTCGCAGTGTGATTTTCGATGCCAAGGCCGACATTCTGATGTACGGCAACGCCGAGCGTCCTTTAGTTGAAGTGGCACGCCGCTTAGCTGCAGGTGAACCCATTAGCTCGCTGCACGATGTACGCGGCACTGCTGTTATCCGTAAAGAGCCGCTGCCCGAATGGCGCGGTATGGACTCGCGCAAGATTGACCAACTACACAAGATAGAGCCGTTGCCGAATCCTTACGGCGCCGATGATGTGGGTTGTGCTAACTTGTCTGGCCCGTCGGATGTGAAGATATTCGATAACGAAGCCCCTAAGCCAATTAGCGTTCAGCCGCCTAAACCTAAGCCATGGGATAAAACCTATGTGCTGCTGCCAGCGTTTGAAAAAGTCTCTGAAGACAAATATTTATATGCCCATGCTTCACGGATTTTGCACCAAGAGCAAAACCCAGGTTGTGCCCGTGCGTTATTCCAACCCCATGGCGATCGCGCCGTTTGGGTGAATCCGCCCGCATGGCCGCTTAATACCGATGAGATGGATGCAGTATTCGATTTGCCCTATCAGCGTATTCCTCATCCTATCTATGGCAAGGAAAAAATCCCTGCCTATGACATGATTAAGACGTCTATCAACATCATGCGTGGCTGCTTTGGTGGCTGTTCTTTCTGCTCGATTACCGAGCATGAAGGCCGAATCATTCAGAGCCGTTCACAAGAGTCGATTGTTAAAGAAATCAAAGATATTCAGGAAAAAGTGCCAGGCTTTACTGGGGTGATTTCCGATTTAGGCGGCCCAACTGCCAACATGTATCGTTTGGGCTGTACTAGCGAAAAGGCCGAAAAAACCTGTCGCCGTCTTTCTTGTGTATTCCCATCGATTTGCGGCCACTTAGGCACAGATCATAAACACACTATCGACTTGTACCGCGCAGCGCGTGCTGTACCTGGCATCAAGAAAGTATTGATCGCCTCTGGCGTGCGTTACGACTTGGCGATCGAAGATCCGGCTTATGTAAAAGAGTTAGTGCAGCACCATGTGGGCGGCTACTTAAAAATCGCCCCTGAGCATACCGAAGAAGGTCCGCTCAGCAAGATGATGAAACCCGGCATGGGCGCCTACGATAAGTTTAAAGAATTGTTCGATAAGTTTTCGAAGGAAGCGGGCAAAGAACAGTTCCTGATCCCTTACTTTATTTCGGCGCATCCAGGCACGACTGACGAAGACATGGTGAACTTAGCGCTGTGGTTGAAGGAACGTAAGTTCAAGCTCGACCAAGTGCAGAACTTCTATCCGTCACCGATGGCGAATGCGACCACGATTTATCATACCGAGTTAAACTCGCTGAAAAACGTCAAGCACACCAGTGAAGTGGTATCAGTGCCGAAGAAAGGGCGTCAACGTCGCTTGCATAAAGCATTACTGCGTTATCACGATCCTGCAGGTTGGCCATTAATCCGTGAAGGCTTAACCGCCATGGGGCGTGAAGACTTAATCGGTAATAGTCCGCATCAGTTAGTGCCGCCAGAAGGTCGAAATGAGCGCGGACCTAAGTGGATGAAAGATGCCAACCAAGGCCAAAAAGCCTTTACTCGCTTCTCGGGTAATCAGTTTGATGACCGCAAGGGCGATGGCAAATCTAAAGGTACGGCTAAAGGCGGCGCGCAAGCTCAAGTTGGTGCGGAATCAAAACCGGCCGCAAAAGGTGGAAAACCCGCAGCGAATGGCGCTAAGCCAGCGGGAAGTAAACCAAGTGGCTCTAAACCCAGCGGAGCCCATTCGAGCCGCCCTGGAGCGAAAGCGCCTTTCGGCCAGTCTGGTTTTAAGGCCAGCGGCTCTCAGGCTAAAGGTGGAAGTCCATCAAAAAGTGGTGGTAAACCTGCTGGTAAGTCCGCTCAGGGTCGCCAACAGGCTAAGTAATCACTTTTTTAGCCATCACAAATAATGTGCAAAGGCCGCGCCTGAAATAAGTTTGGAGCGGCCTAGCTAGCATGATCATCCCGCGATACTTTTCTTTTTATTCTCCTTTTTTACAATCCTTTTTGATTTCGCCACAATTTTGCCAGTATGTTTGCCTTAGCTCAGTCTGAAATAAGTTAATGTATATACGGGATAGCACTTGAGCTTTTTGTTATTAGCCCCTCATCATCTTTACCGATAAATGCTTACAATGAGCGGCGCCGCGATAAAAGAGTCCTAACTGGTATCGCAGGGCGAACTATTATAAAATCTCGTCTGATGCTTATGTCTACTATTTGTTTATATTCGATATTTTAGCTATACATCTCACCCATATCCGCGGCTTGTTAACTAACATTAGATACTATGAATAAAAAGCGTAGACCCACTCTTCAAGACGTTGCCGATCAAGTTGGGATCACCAAAATGACGGTGAGCCGCTATTTAAAAAATCCAACAAGAGTGGCGCAAAGTACTCAAGAAAAGATAGCTATCGCACTAGAAACCTTAGGTTATATTCCTAATCGCGCGCCGGAAATTTTGGCGCAAGCAACCAGCCGCGCCATTGGCGTGTTAGTGCCGTCGTTAACCAACCAAGTGTTTGCTGAAGTGCTGCGCGGTATCGAGAATGTGACTGGCAAACGCGGTTATCAAACCATGCTGGCTCACTACGGATATCAGGCCGAATTAGAAGAAGAGCGGGTGGCATCACTGCTTTCTTACAATATTGATGGCTTACTTTTATCCGAAAGTTACCACACGCCGCGTACCGTGCGAATGATTGAAACGGCGGGCATTCCGGTCATTGAAATGATGGATAGTGTGTCGCCTTCAATTCAACAGTGTGTGGGGTTCGATAACACAGCTGCCGCATACGAAATGGTTAAGGCCATGATTGCACAAGGCTATCGCCACATTGCTTACTTAGGCGCGCGCATGGATATTCGCACTCAGCTTAAGATGCGAGGCTACGAGTTAGCGATGCAGGAAGCCAAGCTCACACCTTTGGCGATGACCACCAATGAGGCCTCGTCGTTTTCCTTGGGTGCGTCGTTATTGCAGCAAACCTTAGCGAAATATCCCTATGTGGATAGCTTTTTCTGTACCAACGATGATTTAGCGGCGGGGGTGATATTTGAGTGCCAAAGACAAGGCATCAAGATCCCAGAACAAATAGGCGTTGCAGGGTTTCATGGCCATGATATAGGGCAATCCATGACGCCAAAATTGGCGAGCATTATTACCCCGAGAAAGGAGATCGGTCGAATTGCTGCCACTGAGCTATTAGATAGGTTAAATGGCAAAGAGATAGCAGAATCGGTTATCGATCTGGGCTATCGTATTGATTTAGGGGAAACATTGTAGACTTCCCCTCGATCTTTCGCTTAACGGCTAATGCCTAATGCCTAATGTTTTTGATCACTGGCTTGCGTTAGAGAAACGCTGAGATGATGACTGCAACTATGCCGCCCGTCGTGCCAATAATGGTTTCCATTACCGTCCAGGTTTGCAGCGTTTGTTTTTCTGACAATCCAAGAAAACGGTTGGCGAGCCAGAAGCCTGAGTCATTAACGTGCGAGAGCACAATCGAACCACCGCCAATGGCAATCGTAATCGCCGCCAATTGAGCACCATCTAAGTTCAATGGTTCAAGTATCGGGATGATAAGGCCGCAAGCCGTTAACATGGCCACGGTTGCTGACCCTTGGATCACGCGCACCGAAGCCGACAAAATAAATGCCAGTATCACAATCGGTAATCCCGAACCTGCCAGCATATTCCCTAACGCATCGCCGACACCCGAATCAATCAGCACTTGCTTGAACACGCCGCCAGCACCGGTGACGAGAATAATGACCCCCGCAGGTTGGAGCGCACTGCTACAGATTTCCATGATGCGGTCATTGGGAATGTTACGTCTCACGCCCAGCACATAAAATGCGATTAAACAGGCAAGCAGAATGGCGGTGAAAGGGTGACCTATCAAGGCGAGCCAATTATGCAGATCGGATTTTTCATCAATAAAGCGCGACACCACCGTCTTCAAACCGATAAGCAGCAGTGGAAAAATCACAATACTGATTGATAACGCGAATGAGGGGATAGGTCCGCCTTCTCGTTCGCCTTTCTCTTGCTGTTCGTGGGCTGGTAGCTCAACATGGACTTTTTGCGAGATGAGACTGGCAAAGAGTGGGCCGCCAAGAATCATCGCAGGAATGGATGCCAATAGACCAAAAACTATCATGTAGCCAAAGTCGGCATTGAGCTGGGAAGCGACCAAAATAGGCCCTGGTGCGGGGATAAGAAACGCCTGACAGGTGGCAATACCCGCGAGCAACGAAATACCAATTTTAACCACGCTGCCACCCCCTTTACGAACCACGGCAAAGGCGATGCCAATCAGCAGCACCACAGCAACGTCAAAGAAGAGGGGTAGCGCACAGATAAAGCCAGTAAAGGTCATCGCCCAGTGGGCTTTGTCGTTACCAAATTTATTCAGCAGTGTATGGGCTATCTGATCTAGTGCACCAGTCTCTTCCATGACGCGACCAAACATCGCCCCCAAAGCGACCACCACCGCCACAAAGCCCAGTGTTCCCCCCATACCTTGTTGAATAGTATTGGTGATATCGGCTGGGTTCATGCCGGAGAAAAGGCCGGCAATGATCGACACCAGTATCAGTGATACCACTGCATGTAATCTCACTTTCATCACTAAGAACAGTAGCAGGGCGATTGAACCCAGCGCTGTCAGAATCAATGACATATCAGACATAAGAGGACTTTTCCTTGTTAGTTAAGTTGTCCACATTTTTGTAGGTTACCGGTAACATGTTACCCGTAATATGATAGAGTGGGAAGTGACTAAATTGGAGAATTGGCATGAGGTTAACAAAGTGACTGAGAGAAAAAAAGGCAATAGCTATGTGTTCATGGGCGTCTCTAGTTGTGGCAAATCTTCGATTGGTGCCGCGGTCGCAAAGGCGTTAGAGACGAAATTTATCGATGGTGATGACCTGCATCCTAGAGCCAATATTATCAAGATGAAATCTGGCTCACCGCTTAACGATAGTGATCGGGCTCCTTGGCTTGAGCGCATCAACGATGCTGTGTATAGCATTGAACAAAAAGGTGAACAGGGGGTGATTGTCTGCTCTGCGCTGCGTCGTCAGTATCGTGACTTAATCCGTCAGAACAACAGTAAGCTGGTGTTTATTCATCTATATGGTGATTTTGAATTAGTCAAAGAACGCATGTTTGCCAGAAAAGCCCACTTCATGCCGATTGAGCTACTTAAGAGTCAGTTCGATACGCTGGAGATGCCCGCGACCGATGAAGCTGACGTTATCCAAGTTAGCATAGATGGCACTTTCGAAGAGGTGGTACAGCGCTGTATTCAGGCGATAAATGGCGAAGCATAAGCATAAGTTGGTCATTGGAGCTTAACGCGCGGCTTGGCTGCCTTATCATGATGTTGCAGATTAGCCTTTAAAGCGAAGGGGTAACTGAACGACAGTCGTCATTAATTAGTGCCGCCAAAGGTCGAAGCAAATCTGGAGCTAGCCGCTCGACATTGAAAAAAAACCACTCCAGAAATTGACTCGGAGTGGCGTAGAGATAATGGTAAGCCTGCGGTACCATCCAATGAGTGTTACGGCGAGCGTTTGTAGACGAAACGTGCGCCGCACCTCAGCCTCAAATAAGCTCACGCATATAGAGCGATGACGCGAGCTGCTTGTCCTGCAAAACATGTTTCAATTCAACATGTGACTAAAACAGCCACTGAAGACTGTTATTAAAAACAGTCCCGCTAAATATGACCAAGGAATGCCAAAGTTGAATGAGCGCTTTAGCCACCTTGGTCAAATTCCCTTGAGCCTTAAAAGAAGTAATTAATCCCGACTGCGAAGCTGTTGTCTTCCTGGGCCTCGAGCGCGGTATCATCCATATCACTGAAATCTAACTTCATTTCGGCAAACATCACGGTATCGTTGCTATAGCGATAGTGCAGACCCAGCATGGCAAATTGGCGGGTCCAATTACCTTGGATGGGCGTAGTTGCATCTGTGTCTAAATCTAAATAACTGAGCACGACCATAGGCACAAAACCGTTGTCGAATTGATAGGCCGTCATCAACTCGGCACCAGTGGCGTCGTAGAGATCACCATTGACCAGTTCATTACTCTTACTTTGGTGAGCGTTAAAACCCACATAAAGACCGCTGGCTTCGCGTCCTTCTGCATAGTGATAGTAGTCACCGTACATGGCACCAATGCCAATAATTTCATTGGTCTCATCGACTTGGGTATTACCTAAGTGGCCTTCAAAATCACCGCGGTTAAAGCCTGCGAGTAGCTTGAATTTGTCGGTTGCCGCATAGGTGATGCTGGCGCCGTAACTGCTGTCGAAACTCAACTCAGAGTTACTCATTTCGCTGCCGTCATCATTTTTTAAGCTGACATCGCCATTGGTTTTGGCGGCATATTGCAAGGCGATTTGCACTGGGCCGACACTATTGCGGTAAATAAAGGCGGAGTCGGCACGGCCAGTGCCAGTGAGGCCGCCATCGCCAAAGGTGTAAGCACCAACGCTGTAACCTGCGAAAACGTTGGGTAAATCTGTGGTGCCGGCGACATCGTAATAGGCGCCCCATTGTTTACCGAAGCTCAAACTCCCCCAGACATCGTGGGACATGCCGACATAACCTAAGCGGTTATAGAGAAAATCATCGGTCTTTTCGGCAGCGAGTTTGCCCCCTTGCATCACTAGGCCATCGTCGCTGGAGACCATATTGATCCCCCATTCTGTGGTGGCGAAGGCGGTCCAGCCGTTTCTCTCACTGCGCTCGAAGCTAAATCTTAAGCGTGATGAATCGTCGATAACCGAGGTATCGTGGCTGTCATTCAGGGCGGCAAACCCCAACCAACCGGTTAAATCTAATGTGTTTTTTTGATCTTTATAAAGCTCAACCGCCTGACTGCTGGTGGCCGTTAATAGCATAGGTAACACTAAGGCGAGACAAGTCTTATTCATAAATCCCCCGATAATGAGCAAGTATTCTCCAGGGGATCATAGGCTTAACCTATGATCCCTGAGTAACCGTTCTTTTAGATGGTGTAATTAATCGTTTTCGATAATGCGCTAGCCGGATTTAGGCTGGACGCGTATCGGCAACGGGTGCTTTGTTTGAGATCACGCCGAAGATAGTCCAACCGAAGAAGGTGGCCATGGCGCCAAGCATTACAGCGGTTTCACCTGAGCTATACAGGGCATAGAAGCTATATAAGGCGCCGATCACGGCAATCACGTTGGCAATACGGGCTTTATTAACCGGTACTTTTTGCTGTCTTTGCATTATGCCAAGGGCGGCCATCGATAGGATGTAAGGCACAATGTTGGTGACGACGGCGAGGTTAACGAGTGCTTCGAACTGTTTGCTCAGTGATGGGCTAATAGTCATCAGAGATAAAACGGTTTGAATACAAACGATAATGGTCATACCCCAAATTGGCGCATCGGCTTTACTGACTTTAGAGAAGATTTTAGGGAAGAATCCTTCATCTGCAGAGGCTTTAAACACTTGGGCAATAGTGAACTGCCAACCTAGCAGCGAGCCAGTACAAGAGATAATGGCGCAGGCCATCACGATTTTACCGACCACAGGGTTAAACATCTGCGCGAAGGCTAAACCGAAGGGCGCGTTTGACATGGCAAGTTCGGCGTTTGGCACAATACCGGCAATGACGTTAGTAGAGACGATATAAATTACCGCCGCGCCTAAAGTACCGCCCATTACTGCGATAGGGACGTTTTTCTCTGGATTATCGACGGCTTCTGAGTTGGCACAGGCCGATTCTAAACCAAGGAATGCCCACAAAGTCATCGCGATAGAACCGCCTAACGCTTTGAAGAATGGCATATCATGCGGGTTCCATGCACCTTTGTAGAGGTCGATGTCGAACCAGAACCAACCAATTAACGACACGCCAATCACGGGTAGAATAATCCCCCACACAGTCACGCTACTCACACGACCTGTGATACGGGCACCACCGAAGTTAGCAATCGTTGCCAGCCAAAGCACGCCAACGGTTGCAAGACAAATGGCCATTGGGCTTAGGTTTACATCAAGCAGCACGGCGGCATAACCCACGGCCGAGATCGCAATGGCGACGTTGGCGATGAGCAGCGAAACGGCATAGGTGTAGTTAGCCATAAAGTTGCCAGAGCGGCCGAAGGCATATTCGGCATAACCGCCCATACCACCGGATTTCTTACTGAACATACCGCACTTGGCAAAAGCGTAGGCGAGGGCAGTTGAGCCCGCCGCCGTGACTAACCAAGATAAAATCGAAATAGTACCGACTTGAGCTAATTGGGTTGGCAGCATAATAATGCCCGAACCCATCATGTTGACTATGGTGATAATAGTTAATTGGACGACGCCAATTTTATTTTCTGATTTACTCATACTAATAACCTAATGTAGGTGACTTATTATAGGGAGTATGAAATTGACTGCAGAGCGGGGTTAATAAACTCTGCAGTCAGTCTTCATTATTTATTTAGTACATAGCCCATTGCTTGAATTTTGCCGTCAGGGGTGTTTTCGAGATAAACACCTTGTAGTTCTGGCGAGAATCCAGGTAATAAGTTGATACCTTCTTCGAGAGCTTGGAAATAACGTTGAACAGAGCCACCCCATATTTCACCTGGTACCATACATAGCACACCTGGTGGGTAAGGAAGTGCGCCTTCTGCAGCAATTCTTCCCTCAATTTGTGATAGCGGGACTAATTCGACTTTGCCACGAATAAATTCTAGGTTTGCTTCCTGTGGATCCATGACTTTGGTTGGGAAATACGCTTTACGGAACATTTCTTTCTGCAGTTGTTTTACGTCATGGCTGACATAAAGATTGTGCATTTCTTGGCAGAGTTGGCGGATGGTATAGTCTTGATAACGCGCTTTATTCGCGTTATAGACGTTAGGTAAAACTTCAGATAATGGCGCATCTTCATCGACTAATTTCTCGAATCGAGATATTTGCGAGACCAGATGTTGCATCTTGGCCATATCTTCCGCAGGCGTCATCAGGAATAAAATCGAATTTAAGTCGCACTTCTCAGGAATAATATTATTTTCCCGTAAGAAGTTAGCCAGAATAGTCGCTGGAATACCAAAGTCGGTATATTTACCGGTTTCTACATCTATGCCTGGTGTTGTTAATAGGAACTTACAAGGGTCAACGAAGTATTGGCCTTTGTCATAACCTTCGAAGGAGTGCCATTTCTGACCAGGTTCGAATTCGAAGAAACGTAAGTCATCGGCCATTTGCTCAGTTTCATAGTCTTGCCATAGGCGGCCATCTATCATGGTTGGCACGAATGGCTTGATATATTTACACTTTTTCAGCAGTAGCTTACGTGCTTCGATGCCGGCTTTTACCGCTTCGCGCCACAGGTAACGACCGCTTGCGCCTTCATGCATTTTCGCGTTCACATCTAGCGCCGCAAATAGAGGATAGAAGGGGCTGGTAGAAGCATGCATCATAAAGGCGTTGTTGAAGCGTTTATGGTTGCAATATCTATCTTGTCCTTTGATATGTTTATCTTTTTTATGGATTTGCGATGTTTGCGAGAAGCCCGCCTGCTGTTTATGCACCGACTGAGTCACGATAATGCCAGGATCTTCAGCGGTCAGTTCGAGCAAGAGTGGCGAGCAGTCATTCATCATAGGGATGAACTGTTCGTAACCGACCCAAGCCGAGTCGAATAAGACGTAATCACACAGATGACCAATTTTATCAATTACTTGGCGAGCATTGTAGATGGTGCCGTCATAAGTGCCGAGTTGGATAATCGCTAAACGGAAGGGGCGTTTTTCATCGGCTCTTTCTGGGGCGACTTCGCGAATTTGATCTCTTAAATAGGACTCTTGGAAGCAATGAGCGTCGATACCACCAATAAATCCGAAGGGATTACGCGCGGTTTCTAAATAAACTGGTGTTGCACCAGCTTGGATTAACGCGCCATGGTGGTTTGATTTGTGGTTATTGCGGTCGAATAATACCAGGTCACCTTTAGCAAGCAGCGCATTGGTCGCCACTTTATTTGAAGATGAAGTCCCGTTAAGTACAAAGTAGGTTTTATCGGCATTAAAGACTTTGGCAGCATATTTCTGCGCTGCCAGTGGCGCGCCTTCATGGATCAATAAATCACCCAATTTGACGTCGGCATTACACATATCGGCGCGGAAAATCGTTTCGCCAAAAAAGTCGAAGAACTGACGACCCACAGGATGTTTACGGAAGAATTGTCCGCCTTGGTGACCTGGACAAGCAAAGGTGGAATTACCCATCTCAACGTACTTTTTCAGTGTGCCGAAGAAAGGAGGTAATAGCGCTTGCTCATATTTATCGACCGCAGTTTCAACCTGTTTTCCGTAGAAGTCAGTGTTATCGCCGCAGAGTTCAAATACCCCAGTAATAGATGAGCAAACATCGTCTGGGAAAGTTTCTTCGCAGCAAACTGAAACGAAAATAGGGAGTTTCAATCCGGTGTTTTTAATCTTCTCAACAATACCATTTCTAACATCATCAACAGAGACTACAGCCGCGCCCACATCGCAAAAATCTGTGGTTAATACATTGACGACTTCTCTGTCGATATCGAAACAAGATCTAACAGATAAGCTAGCGGCTACTTTTAATGATTTCATAGTTAATTTCCCTTTTACTTTTTAAAAAATAGATACAAGTGTGCCTATACCTAATTAAAAACATTAATGGCATAAAAATTAGATATAGCTATTCCGTGCGCAGATTAGATGTGGTTATGCCAATGTCGCGAAATAAATAAAAGTTAAAATATATTTATTGGGCGTGCAAATAGCTTAGCCGCAGTAAAACTGCACTGATAAAAGAATGCTTTGATAGTGACGCAAGTTAATAAACCAAAAAAAGACAGTACATTAAGTGTTTGCAAAAATTAGAGCAATAGCACTTTAGACCTGTTCGTTGGCCTACTACCTGCGCTGAGATTAGCGGAGGAAGATAAAGGAGTGATCGAAATAGTCACGTTGACTAGGCATCATGATATGCCGCGTGCGCCGGATATGCGCCATGATTTTAGATTTCCTCTTCATATACGACTCCATTATGACTTAGAGAAAACAGTTAGGTTTTATTACGTAGTGAAGTTTATATGCGAGTTATAAATAAAATCATGACCTATGTCTTACTTTTTAATAATTGGCACTTAAATTTAACTTATTTAATCGATATTAAACTGAGTCAATCATACTTAAGTATCTTTATCTAAATTATGAAAGTAAATATTGTCAATGTTATTTAAATGATGATTTTTGCATAAAACATCTTATTATTTTTTTCTGATTTTAATTAAAGGGCTGTAGTAATAAGCTTCTTGATTTATACCGCACGACGAACTTGAATGGTTATGCATAAATTCTCTTTACAAAATCACATGCATGCTGAAAAATTGCAAAAATGACAGTTTTTTTCTCACATTTGAGCATTTGGGGTAGAAAGTTGCCGTTTCTGGGCAGATGTGATCTTTTGGATTGACGTAGATTAGTCAGGTCGAAACATCAATGGGAGATAGACATGAATAAATGGTGGCTAGGGGCGAGTTTAGTATTGGGCTTATTTGGACAGGCACATGCTATGACGTTAACGAGCAAAGATATGAGCGAGGGCAATAAACTCACATCGCAATTAGTATTTAATGGTTTCGGTTGCCAAGGTGAAAACATTTCGCCGCAACTGACTTGGACTGACATACCTGCGGGGACGAAAGCGTTTGCGGTGACGGCTTATGATCCTGATGCGCCAACGGGCAGCGGTTGGTGGCACTGGGCGGTATATAACTTACCCGTAGCGCAAACATCATTGGCGCAAGGCGCGGGCTCGCATGCTGATGCACTGCCCAAAGGCGCTATTGCTTTGAAGAACGACTTCGGCACCACTGACTTTGGTGGCGCTTGTCCGCCCGAAGGTCATGGCGTACACAGGTATGAATTCACTGTGTGGGCATTGCCCAGTGCATTAGATCTGCCAAAGGACGCTAGCCCTGCATTATTAGGCTTTATGCTCAGAGCACAAGCCTTAGGTAGCGCCAAGTTGACTGCGGTATATAACCGATAATCCATTGATAATTAGGCTGGTGTCATGATCCGTTTGTTTGAATATGATTCGAAGCAGGCACAATCTTTATCTCAAGTACCTGTGCACCAGCCGTCGATTATTCGGGTTATGCATGGGGAAAAGTCTTTACTCTGGCAAGATGAATCCGTTTTGGTGGGCCAAGGTCAGTTACTGTTAATTCCTGCGGGTTCGCATATCAGCTTTGTGAATCGGCCTTTTCTTGGGCGCTATCGGGCGGTACAGTTATTACTCCCCCACGATTTGCCCCAAGGCATTTTATCGAGCATGGCCGATTGGCGCGATCCTATGCCAGTCCAAAACGTATCGCGCGCGGTGGACTTAGCTTGGAATGCGTTATTACAGAGTTTGAGCTTGTCTCTGGCTGATTCTGTTCAGCTGCATTATCTGGCTGCGTTACTGCTCAGTTTGCCTGATAAACGCAGTGTGAACTGGTTGTATGGCCACACGCAACGCAGCGTGACTCAAGCGGCCTTGGCTTTGATGAGCGTGAGTCCTTCGGCGCCATGGCAGCAGGAGGAGATTGCCGACAAGTTACACATGAGCACGGCCAGCCTTAGGCGTAAATTGGCGTTAGAAGACACCAGTTTTAGGCCGTTGTTAGTCGAAGTCCGGCTGAGCCATGGTTTGGCCATGCTGCAAAACTCGGGCGAGCCATTACTACAAGTGGCCTTAGCCTGTGGTTATCAATCGGCGGAAAAGTTTTCCTTACGTTTTAAGCAACAATTTGGCCTGACCCCTGCGGCTTATCGTCGTACACTGTGAGGAGGAATAGATTGATACTCAAACAATCTCAAGCTGCAGGAGCGATATAATGGCGGATGAGCAATTTACCGACAGCGGATTTTGGAACAAGGTTAAACTCTTTAGCCGTCAGGCGGGCAGGGAAGTGATCGAGCGTGCCCTGTGGCTTTATTATGCGGCGCAGCAGCCGAATACGCCTAAATGGGCCAAGTCTGTCATCTTCGGTGCCTTGGCGTATTTTATTTCTCCCTTAGATGCGATCCCCGATCTCACACCTTTAGTGGGTTTTACCGATGACTTAGGTGCCCTTGCCGCAGCTTTGACTATGGTGACCTTATATATCGATGACGAAGTGAAATCCCTCGCGGCGGATAAACTGGCGCTCTGGTTTGGCGATAAACCGACGGAACCTAAGGTTTAAGCCTAATGGGCGCGACAAGACCTAAGTGATGCTAAATTGCGCTAAAAATATGATTTTATTAGGAGTCGTTGATTTGGTTTTTACTTAGATTTTCTGGGGTAAAAATATTTTTTTGCAAACGTTTCACTATTGCTTGATTGCGCTATATGCTAGCGCTGTTTTGTAAGCCCCTTGTGTTTGTTTAGGCAGATAAATGAAAAATATTATGGTAGTGATCCTATGGTTTTTAGGTGTCTCTGCCGCTACCCCCGCGTTTGCCGATGAGGCCTCTCCGGAACAACTCGCCCGTCTTTATCTCGATTTTATGGCGCAGAATAGTCGCCAGAGCGAAGCTTTGTGGCCGGGTTTTCGCCTCGAAGATAAAGTGCACCTCTTTAGTTATGGCGGCAACGTCTGGCTGCGTCAGCCCGGTGGCGAAATCATTCAAGATAATAGTGTCTTAGAGTCAGTCAACCTGCAGTCTGGTTTGTCTGTTAATTTCGGTTTTCCGCAATATCAAGGTCAGCCAGGGGTATTAATCCAACTCGAAGCGCCGAACATCCAATTCACTTCCGACACTAAGCCCACGGATTTAGCCTTTTTAATCTGGGCCAGTAATGGTCTGCATGAAGCTTTCCATTTTTATGCGCAATCCGAATGGCGAGTATTAGAAGAGGGCAGGCGTTACGAGGGCGAAGTGTTTCCGCTCAGCCTCGATGCCCGTTATTACCGTTTACAGTTGTTTGATGCCTTAATGGCGGCGCTGGCACAACCCGAGCAGCAGTCATTACACTTGAGCCATGCGGCCTATTGGTTGCAGCAATGGCGTCAAATTGCGCCAAACGAGGATAGAGTCGGTTACATCAACGACCTCGTCGAAGGCAGCGCTAAGTATGTGGAATTGGCCGCTGGCGCACGTATCTTAAGCCAAAATCAAACCTTACTCGGTTATCAGCAAATACTGACCCAATATGTGCACGACTATTACCAGCAGAGGAAAATGTTGGGTGGTTGGACGGCTGAGGCGGAAAACATCGGCGCCTTGGCGGGCATATTGTTGGATAGCACTCAAGATCCTTATGTGTGGAAAGAGTCCGTCATGTCGGGCATGTTACCGCTAGATTTACTGTTAAATCGCGTGAAACCAGTGCCGCCCGTAGAAAGAAAAGACAATAAACAGAAGAAGCCGTTACAGGAAATGCTGGCGTATTATCTCGCCACTCAAGCGAAATTGTCGCAGCTATTATTGAATGCGCAGGACGTTAGAGTACCGTTATTGGTGATGCCGAGCGTGAGCGATAGCAGTAGTTTTATTGATGTGGGTGATGTGCGGTCTGGTTTTTATGTTGTGCCGTACCAAGATGAAATGACGCAAGCCTATCTAGGGATGAGCACGCAATTTAGTAACTTGTCAGTGAGTGGCAGTCCATTACTCGATGTTCCTGTACAAAATTATTGTGAGGGCATTGAGGCTGCAACTCTGTTACCTTTGGCATTCCCCTTTCAGCGTGAGGGTCAGTATCTGGTATTCAATGAAGCAGAAGTCCATGGAACTATTAGGGTTTCTGCGAGTGTTGTTGATGGAAGAACCCTCTACTGTGCGATGAATTAATAATGAGAAAAAATCAGCTCGAATTTACCTACATGCGTGGCATTGCGATTATCTTTATCGTGCTTGGACACAGTATTTACAACTCTGGAGAAGGTTTCCCGCTGTTATTGGAAAACCTATTACGCGGTGGCACGGCCTTGTTCGTGTTTATCTCGGGATACTTTTTCCATCGTATTTTTTATAAGGATTTCGACTACAGCAAGTTCATGAAGAACAAAGTACAGAACGTACTTTATCCTTTTTTAGTCGTCTCTCTGATCGGTTTATTCTGTTTGTGTTTGCGCTGGATTTTTATGGAGCACCAGTCGCTCGACAAACTCTTGCTGAGTATTTTTTACACCATACGTAACGGTTATATCCTGTATCCGCATTGGTATATTCCATTCATCATGGCGGTGTTTTTATTTTCGCCAATATTTTTGTGGTTTATCCGTTGCTCACAGCAGATGCGTTGGACGCTATTTGTACTGAGTTGTGTGGTGGCTATTCTGCTGCATAGACCCATAGGTAACGTCAATTTCATCCACTCAGTGGTGTATTTTATGCCTTTCTATTTGATTGGTATTTTATATTCGCAAGATGAACATATTGTGACGCGCTTTGGTTCTATCTTTACTGCCCTCGCGATGATTTTTTTAGTGGTGAGCTTAGTCGAGCAAACTTATATAGTGCAGCATATTGGTAACTACCATAAGGCTCCGTTTGAATATAACGGCATCGATTGGCAGTTTATTCAAAAACTCTGTTTATGTGTGTTAGTGCTGAATTTCTGCGAATGGTTGTCGGGGCGCAGTCGATTGCCTTGGTTAGTGGAAGTGGCTGAGATGAGTTTTGCGATTTTCTTTATTCATCCGCTGTTCGACATGATGTTTAACGCCACCGCGACCTTAATGCGTTACCGTTTACCGCCGGGATCTTGGATCACTAGCGTGCTCTTCTCCGCGGGGATTTTTATCTTCCTGATGATGGGCAGTATTATTACGGCTCGCTTTATTAAGAAGCGTCTCGGTAACCGTTCACGCACGTATATCGGCTGGTAATCACTTGGCTTATCATCACTAACACTAGGGAAAATTCAGTTTGAATTTATTTCCTAGTGTTAGGGTGTTTTTCATCTAAAAAATGGAGAACATGATGAAGTCCAAAATTGCCCTACAGAGTCTCGCGCTCGCCAGTTTGTCTTCGATTGCCTTACCATCTATAGCGGCTCAAGTTGAGCCCTTATCCACTGAGACGCAGAATGCTTTCTTCGCGCAAATTGCCGCCCATTGTGGCCAAGCTTTTGCGGGCAAAGTGGTTTCGGGTGACACTGCGGACTCGGCCTTTAGCGGTAAGTCTTTAATTATGCACGTGCGCGAATGCAGCGACACTGAGCTTAAGATCCCGTTCCATGTCGGTGATGACCATTCACGTACTTGGGTGCTGACTAAGACGCAGCAAGGACTTAAGTTGAAACACGACCATCGCCATCAAGATGGCAGCGAAGATGCTGTGACTATGTATGGCGGCGATACCATGAATGATGGGACAGTGCTGAAACAATCGTTCCCCATTGATCGAGAATCTATCGACAACTTCGTTAAGAATGGGCTCACTCAGTCGATCACGAATGTGTGGCACATGGAAATTACGCCAACAACGTTTAGCTATCAACTTACGCGCGAAAACCGCGATTTCAAAGTCGATTTTGATCTCACTCAACCTGTTGTATTACCGCCAAAACCTTGGGGGCATGAGTAGTTTAGCTGGGCCTATAATTGGGCTGATGTTGCTATAATCTGATGTATTTCACTTTATTCTATGTATTTCATTTGTGATTTGCTTTCAGCAGAAACCTTTGCTGAAAGCATGCTTTGACATTCTCTATCCGGCTCCTTATCAGCATTGCGGAATTACTTATTATCGTATGAGTATCGACTCTGATACTATTTCTATCTAAACCTAGACATGAACTTATCAGTCCAAAACATGATAGAACTCGATTCTCCAACGCTAATCATCGCACAAGCTATTGTTCAATGGCTGCTTGCAATATTACTGATGGCTGAGAGGGGAATGGATAAAGGGACAAAATACTGGGTTATTGCACTGTTTATTCACGGGATTGCTAACTTACTGCTGTTTTCTCGTCCTTATTTACCTCCCGTTGTTGCGGTTATTTTTTATAATTTTTGCGTCACTACTGCGTTTTCATTCAGTTATCTGGCGTTTGCTCGCTTAGTGGGTAAACAAGCGCCGCTTTGGCTCGTTTTATTCCCCATATTCGTGATGATCCTGACTATGTCTATTTATATTGATGACATAGCCATGCGAGTTATTTTTGCAAGTATTATTACGGGTACTCAATTTATCTTAATGGCATTTATTTTAACGAGAGGCAATTGGTCTGGAAGTGAAAAGCTAAAGGGCTGGTTGATGTATTCTACTGGCTTATTCGGGTTAGGCTTTATCGTAAGAGCCTTATTTTGTTATGTAAAACCAGAATTATTTATTCATTTAGTCGCCAAAAGTTCTTTTCAGAGTGGTTTAGTGATTGCTGGAATGATTTATATCATTTTCAGCACGGTTGTCATTCTGTTAGTTAGATTGGATAGATTAAATAAAGAGTTATCCACATTAGCTTCGCAGGATAGTTTGACGGGTTTATTTAACCGAAGGGCTTTTATGCATAATGCGACGAGTATCATCGCCAGTGAAAACTTTCCCGTTAGTGTGCTTATGTTAGATCTTGATAATTTTAAGAAAATTAATGACGTACACGGACATAATGTCGGCGATACTGTGCTTAAGCTTTGTGCTGATGCTTTGCAAGATGGACTAAAGCAATATGGCATTATTGGCCGTTTCGGTGGCGAAGAGTTCGCCGCCATTTTACCCAGAGCGGATAGCGAACAAGCATTAGCTGTATCCGAAAAACTTCGATTAGCTATTGAAACAATTAATGTAAATCCAGATATACGGTTATCAATTAGTATTGGTGTGGCGACGTCTAGTAGTGTTTCGAGTATTGAGCCTTTGCTTATTCGGGCCGATAAGGCTTTGTATGAGGCTAAATCTAAAGGTCGCAATCAGGTAATTCATGCAGATCTGTTAGCACTTAATTAGTTTTTTATTCAATGGCTTATTTATTCTGTTATTTCATGTATTCAGCCTTTATATGACCAAGTCACTTGGGAACAAGCTAAAAGTGGTTTGAAACATTGTTTACTTTTATCTTTAAATCATAACGTTATAAAAGACCTAACAAAAAAACGGCGAGCACTAAGGCTCGCCGTTTGATTTAACCGTTTAATGGTTCGTATTAGTTAGCTTTAGGCTCGAAGCTAAAAGCTTGACCCGCAAGGGCTGCTTCAAACATCAAACCGCCTTTCGCTGCAGTAAATACCGCCATGCCGTTAATGTAAGAGCCACTTGCTGAGCGATTGCCACCCGATTGGCCTGCGCCTGCTGAGTTGCCTGTGGTTCCCGCTTGAGCACTTGCGCCCATGTTGATGGCAACCGCCGAGGCTTGGGCATCAAACTCGAAACTACCGCTCGTGAAGGCTTCATAGGATTTAGCATCTTTAAAGAAGATGATCTCGCTGTAGGCTTGCCCACCTAATTGAAAACCGATGGATAATTGAGTCAGGCTCGAATCACCCATATAAACACCGCCTTGATAGACTCGGCCCTTACCATAGGCTGCGCCAATGCCTATGCCGCCTTTACCCACAGTCGGGAATAACGCATAGCCATAGGCTGTGTCGAAAAACTTACTGGTTTCTTTCGCTTTTTGGAAATTGACTACCGCCTGATCATAGCTTTCATCTGCATGTGCAGTAGGCGCCGCAAATAGGCTCACGATAAGGCATGTCGATGCCGCAATGGCAGTTAAAAATGATTTCATGGTAACGCCTCTTCAAGTCTTCAGTTGATCCAGACTAGCCTTTATCGACACAAATGACAGCCCAAAGTGACTCCTGTGTCAGCTTAGGTTCAGTGTTCGACTCAATGGTTGGAGTGATATTGATGGTGATTATTGGAGTGTGGTTTCGCCAATTAGTTCTTAGGTGGTGAAGAAGCTTGGGGTTTTTCTGCGTCGTCCTGCTGAATTTGATGTAAGAATTCATACTCCTCAGGGGTGAGCACATTTTCAATCGCGATCGGGCGTGGCTGTGGTTGGGGTTTAGCCAGGCGACCTTTTAGGTAGGCAGATCGGGTGATTTGTTTCAGGCCGTATACGGCCAACATATACATGCTCAGCAGTAAGGTGAGTCTTGGTAACGCATGCGATAGCAACGATAAGTTATCACCAAGATAGAAGGGCAAAATCACCACAAACACGCGGATCAACCAGTTCAACAACATGGCTAAAGTCAAACCTATCAGCCACCGAAACCGAATGGTACCGAGCGCCTCTTGGGTTAATGTGGCATCACTTTGATTGCGTTTATGCCGACGAAACAGCACCCACAGTGCGATAAAGTAACAACAGGTTTGTATTGATAGCAGTGCGGGCAGTATGGCGCCCCATTGGCTAATGCTAATTTCCTTCAGCATTTGGGCTAAAGGTTGCCACTCCCCGTTGGGATGTGCGCTTAATCTTAGGGCGATATCTAAAATGGCGAAAACTAAGGTGAATGCCGACGGCCAGTAATGTTTTGAAAATCCTAGTGGTTTATGGGTCGGAACTAAACTGCGTTTGCAATAGAGATAGAGCAAGGGCATAAGCAAAAAATAGATAGGGTTAATCAGGTTGAATAGAATATGGATCGGAATTGGACTGTTATCGCGGTTCAACAAACCCGTTAGGAAGTACAGGGCGATGAGACTTAAGAAAGCGGCGAGGAGTTTTTGGTTACCGTCTGGGTGATAAAAATAGCGAATATAAATAGCTAACGCGAGGCAATGTACGCCTCCGAATAACGACAACCACCAGTAAGCTTGAGCGAAAAAAGTATTAAAATCGTTCATATGCGATACCTCGAGCCCTGTTATATCAGGGAAATCGGCTTGGTAAAAGTATCGCCGTTAGTTTTTCTGCAGGCAGGCTATGCGCCGATGACGATTTGAAGCCGCCTCGGGCACAGCGCTGGGAACGGGAATGCGTTCCGCGAGTAAGTGTTTGATTGCACGAATAGGATGCGGTAACAGCATCCTAGGACCGGAGAAGATCATGATCTCTTTGACGATTTGTTTTTGCGCTGGTTTGTAGCAATGTACTGGGCATTTATTGCAGGTGGGTTTGCTTTGTCCGTAGGGGCAGCGATCTAGGCGCGTTGCGGCATAATCCAATAACTCAATGCAATCTGCGCATAGGCCTGTCGCGTCTTGGCCTTGGTGTTTCGCCTTGCAATAAATCGTCACCATAGCGGCAATGGTCTGGTGTTCGTACAGGAGTTTGCCCGTAAGCAGTGTGGCTGTGCCCATTGGAATACCTTAGCTTGTCACTCGGATATCCCATCATAGGCAGTGAAATTGGCGCTGACAAAACGAAAGCGCCAATTTATGAAGGTGCGCACAAAATGGGGCTTTAAACAATCCTGCCATCTTAGCATCCGCACCTAAAAGTAAACCTTAGATATGCATCACTTTGTCGGCAGCCAGTGTCCAGCGAGTTAAATCTTGTAGCGTACCTATGTGCGCGCCTTCGATGATCATTTCCGCCGTGACGCCTCGCGCTTGAGTGCAGGTCTTACAAAGCAGGATAGGCACTTGCTGCGCTGAGAGGATCTCGAACATCTGTTGTAGGTTATAGCTTAAGTCGGGTGTGGTTTGATTTTTGAGTGCGCCAAACACGGCATCAGACATGAGAAAGAGTTTAAGATCGACGGCTTGTTCATCCTGATCCTTCAGTGCTAATGCGATGCGTAGGCTGTTAAATAGCTTTTCTGTCCCGTAGGGGCTAGCGTGGGCCACGATGAGAATACTTTGCATCAGGTTTTCCTTATATTTGTCGTAAACTGGGCGATTGGGGTGATAAGGCAATACGGTTGCGTCAGTCTAGCGCAATTGGCTATAACTATTTGAGCGCAAGATCGTATAAAAAGGCATAAATACTTGATTTACACCGACACAATGGACTTTAATAGCGGTTAATCTCTGCTCAATTTTTAGCTAGACTCGGTTGCCATGGACACTGTCCTAATGGATTTTGGCAAACCAATTGACACGGCTTCTGACGAGAAGCGGCCATCAAAGGTGAACAAGAATGAAGATCATAGTCGTATTTATACTAATTGCTGTCGGGGTGTTTTTATTTCTTCGCGCGCAGCGATTGGCGAAAGAAGAACAAGAGGCGATGAAACCTAAATCGACCACGGTAAAACCTGTTGTTCCTACCGAAGAGGCACCTATTTCCTCCGCTGCTGAACCCGAGCGCGTAGAGCCTGAACCAGTTGAGCAAGCTGAGGACGCTCGCGTGGTGGAAGTGGAGCCTGTCATCGAAGTTGAAGCCGAATTGATGCCCCGTGAGACCAATGAGCCGGCGAACATTTCGGTGGAGCTAGACACAGATATCATCGAAGTCGATATTCCTGCGGCCCATAATGAAGAGGCGGTGATCATTTTAGGCACCACGCCAACAGATGAACAAGCTGACGTTAAGACTGAAGCTGAGCCAGCATCGAGCACGCGTTCAGAGGTCGGTGCGCCAGGGGCTTGGGCGAATGTAACCTTAGTTCGTGCCTTTGAAGAATATCAAGGGGCAACGTCAGCCAGTGCTCGCTATACCGCGCTGCAAAATATGGTCGCAGAGTGCTACAAGCAGCGTAAATCGGCGGATTATCTTAACTATGGCGCTCAGTTAGCTGAAGAATATGTCGCACTGTTCCAAGCGGCTAGCGCCGAGCAAGGCAAAGATACTGAGCTTAAGTCTTCCGGTTTCTTGCATTTAGCCACCTTGCTAAATGATACCCAAGCCTTCGATGCCGCCATTGTCATTTGTCGTAAAGCATTAGAGCTTGGGCTGAGCGATGGCACTGTCACTGGCTTTGAGGGCCGGATCAATCGGATTGAGAAAGCACAGGCTAAAGCAACTACGGCTTAACACTTTGGTTGGGAGCGCTTAGCGGGTAAACCCTTAAACGAAAAGCGGTTATTTCCCTCGTCTAAGCAGTGTAGAATCCCTACTAACTGAATGCGCAAAAGGCGAACTAAGGTTCGCTTTTTTTATGGGCTTGATAGGGGAAAAATGAAACTAAGCTACGCCTTACCGAATATCTTATTCGGGCTTGGATTATTGCTACTCAGTGGCTGTACTAAAACCCCAGAATGGACCCTATTTTATTATCCCGATGCGAGTGCCATTCCGGTGACGCCTTTGCAGGCTGAGGATATTAATGGCTACTACGACACCTTAGCGCAATGCCAGAGCAAGGCCCACGGCATGCAGCGTCTAAGCAGCTCTGGCGTGAGTGGCTTTGGCCTTGGTGTGTATCAATGTGGGCACCTATGTGAGTTCGACGATAAGTCGGTGCTGGTTTGCAAGACCATGAGCCAATAGGTGGACAAGATGAAGTTTAAACAGGATTTTTTTACGCAGTTACCTGAGTTTTACTCGCAAGTGTACCCGCAAGGTATAACTAAGCCTGAATGGCTGGCATGGAGTGATGACGCTGCGCAATTGATTGGCTTGAGCCAACCCACAGATGAGCTGTTATTGGGCTTGTCTGGCAATGCCGCCGTCGATGGCGCAACTTACTATGCTCAAGTGTATAGCGGCCACCAATTTGGCGGTTACACGCCGCGCTTAGGGGATGGACGCTCGATCATTTTAGGTGAAGCGATTGGCCCAAATGGCGCATGGGATGTCGCCCTTAAAGGCGGCGGTCCGACGCCTTATTCGCGCCGTGGTGATGGCCGCGCTGTGATGCGCTCTGCCGTGCGTGAGTTTTTAGTCTCTGAGGCGCTGCATCATTTACATGTGCCGACGACCCGTGCCTTGGCGGTGATTGGCTCTGACCTACCCGTATGGCGTGAGAGCCAAGAAACCGCAGCCATTACCGTGCGTTTAGCTCGCAGCCATATTCGTTTCGGCCATTTCGAGTTTTTCTGCCACAGTGAACGCGGCCGTGCCGATAAGCTGATTCAATTACTCAACTTCACTATTACTCAGCATTATCCCCATTTGAGTTGTGATGCCGCAGGCTATAAAGCGTGGTTTTTACAGGTAGTGCAAGATACCGCCAAGATGATTGCCCACTGGCAGGCGGTCGGTTTTGCCCATGGCGTGATGAACACAGACAATATGTCGATTCTGGGTGACAGTTTTGACTTCGGCCCCTTTGCGTTCCTCGATACATTCCAAGAGGATTTTATCTGTAATCATTCGGATCCCGAAGGTCGCTATGCCTTTGGACAGCAGCCGGGTGTCGGTTTGTGGAACTTGCAACGCTTAGCGCAGGCGCTCACACCTGTGATCCCATCCGATGACTTAATTGCGATTCTTAATCAATACCAAGAGGCGCTAGTGCAGCCTTATTTGCGCTTGATGCGGGCGAAATTAGGTCTCTCTGCAGTTGATGTCCCGTCGGTAGAGCAGGACAAACAGGATCTCGACCTCATAGGTCGATTCACTGTGCTGATGGAGAAGAATCAGCTTGATTACACTCAGACTTGGCGCCAATTAGGCAAGTTAGATCCGACCAGCAAACACAGTGCGCTACGGGATGACTTTATTGATGTCAGTCAGTTTGATACTTGGTATCAAGCCTACCAACAACGATTGGGCGCAGTAGCGGATATCCCAGCGTGGCAAACTGAGCGCAATAGTGTGAATCCCAAATATATTTTGCGTAACTATTTAGCCCAAGAGGCGATAATCGCGGTGGAAGAGGGTAATCTTGCGCCGCTGCATTTGCTGCAAAAAATCTTAACTCAGCCCTTTGCCGAACACGCAGAGCATGAAGACTTGGCCAAGCGTCCACCGGACTGGGGCCAAGGTTTGATCATGTCATGTAGTAGTTGATTGGATAACAAGCATGAAATTACCAAGCACGCATTTAAAAGCTATTAGCTTAGATACCATAAGCTTAGATAGAAGCGCCTTAAGTTTAGCGGTCAGTGCGGATATCGATTTTGATCGTTTCGCCGACTTTGCCGAACCCTTAGCCGCGGCGCTTGATTGCACTGTGCGCGAGCGTCAGTGGGGCGCCGACAGGCATCAATGGTTATTAGAATTTGAAGGCAGCCAGTTATGGCTCAATTATGAGTTTTACGGCAACATTTGCTGGCTGTCGACCGAACGAGAAGCCGATTTTGAGGTGCTAGAATACTTAGCCACTTTGCTGCAACCTCACCTAAGAGTGAACTGAATATGAGTCAGAATATGACGCCACCAACCACGAGTTCTAGCGGCGCTGAGTTCCATTTTCAAGCCCTAACACCGGATTTGATCTTAGATGCGATCGAAAGTCTGGGCGTGTACCCGGAAACAGGCTTGCTTGCGCTGAACAGCTACGAGAACCGCGTCTATCAGTTCCGCAGCGATCAAGGGCTGCGTTATGTGGTGAAATTCTATCGCCCCGACCGTTGGAGCGACGCGCAGATCCAAGAGGAACATGATTATGCGCTCGCACTTGCGGCAGAAGATATCCCGATTGCCGTGCCTGTGATCATCGAAGGTCATACGTTACACAAGTACCAAGGCTATCGATTTACCTTGTTTCCTTCATTAGGTGGCCGCGCCTTTGAAGTCGATAATTTAGAACAGCTGGAATTAGTGGGTCGATTCATCGGTCGTATACATCAGTACGCGGCGCAAACTGTATTTGCTGAACGTGAACCGCTGAATCCGCAGATTTTAGGCGCCGAGCCGCTCTCGTGGTTAAAGCAATCTAATCTAGTGCCTAACAGCCTACGCTTACCGTTTTTTACCGTCGTTGAGCAAGTGTTGGCTAAGGCGAATGCGATTTGGGATCGCCAAGATTTTGCGGCCATTCGTTTGCATGGCGATTTACACCCAGGCAATATTTTGTGGACGCCAGACGGTCCCGGATTCGTCGATTTAGACGATGCGCGTATGGGGCCAGCGATTCAAGATTTATGGATGATGTTAACAGGTGATAGAGCGCAGCAGTTGATGCAGCTTGAGATATTGCTCGAAGCCTATGAAGAGTTTTGTGAGTTTGATACCAGGCAGTTAGCCTTGATTGAACCGCTGCGGGCGCTGCGTATGGTGCACTACAACGCGTGGATTGGTCGTCGCTGGGACGATCCTGCTTTCCCGATGAACTTCCCTTGGTTTGGGGATGAAAAATATTGGGAACAGCAGATCTTGGCATTTAAGGAGCAACTTTTTGCCCTTGGCGAGCCACCACTGAGCCTAGTGCCTTATTAGTATTGAGCAAAATATGATGTCACAGACGTATCTTGTGACATTAGATTGAACTCTTCAGCTTGAGTTACACTCAAAAAATGGAATATGTTAGTCTCCAGCCAATTTATCAAAAATGATTTAAGGAATGTTCATGAAAAAAGTATTACTTATGGCCGCGGCTTTGTTACTGGCGCCACTGGCTGTATCGGCTGTGGAATACCAAGAAGGTGTGCACTACACAGTGATTAATGATGGCCCTGCAACCGCTAAGCCAGAGATCACTGAGTTTTTCTCTTTCTATTGCCCACACTGCTTTAATTTCTCTAAAACAGTTGTGCCAAAAATTCTCGCAGAAAAGCCAGAAGGCGTAGCGTTTAACCAAGCACACGTTGATTTTATTGGTAAAGAAATGGGCGTTGAAATGTCACGCGCATTTGCTGTTGCACATCAGTTAAATGTCGATGAAAAAATGGATGCGGCGTTATTTTCTGCCATTCATGAGAAAAAAGAACACTTCACTAGCCTTGCCGATATTCGTGCCCTTTTCGTGGCTAACGGTGTCGATGGTAAAACCTTCGATGCGGCGGCAGAATCTTTCATGGTGAAGGCGCAAATGGCGAAAATGAAGCGTGATACTGAAAACGCTAAGCTGACAGGCGTACCTGCTCTTGTCGTTAACGGTAAGTATCGTGTTGAGACTGGCGCGATTAAATCCTACGACGAACTGTTAGATATCGCTTTCTACTTAACCAAAAAATAGTTTTATGGCGTTATCACATCACTGTCATGCGGGTTTGTGATAATGCTGAATATACTGAGTTTGAAAGGAGCCTGAGGGCTCCTTTTTTATTGCGGTACGGCGCAGACTAGGCGATTTTGAGGTTAGTCGCTTGAACTTATTGAATAAAAGTGAGGCAAAAAAAAGGCAAAAAAAACCGTACTTCTCGTAAAAGAAAGTACGGACTTGAGCCAGAGGACTCATTTTTACCCTGAGTAACGCTGTTAATTTAGCAGAGCGTCAAAAAAATGGCAAGTGACATTATTATGGCGCTTTGTTTATTTGGGTTACAGCGTGGCAAATTGATAAGTTAACTAAATCAGATGATTAACTGTTTTTGGCAATAAATTATGAAAAAAAGCACGCTAACGATGAAACTCAAGTGGTAAAGCTTCTGTCAAACAACTGTAATCAATAACAACAAGAATGCTTGTAGGTGGTCATATGAGAGTTTTTCCTGTCTACGCACCTAAGCTTATCGTTAAGCATGCGCGTATTTTTCTCACTGGTGTTATTTGGGTTAAAGACTTAGGACGATTGGAATTTGAGAAGGGACGGTTTTTGCTGCCAAGAAAAAGCCTGCCAAAAGTGAAGCAGGCTATTTTAGAATTGAACGAACTGATCGAAGCGCAGCATCATCAAACAAAGGCTGTTTAGATTTCGCTGTTTAACAAGCCAACAAGGCCAGTCACTTTTTCGTTCCAAGAAGTGAGTTCTTCTTGTAGTTGCTGGTTTTGCGCATTCAATTGTTGATTGTGCTCACTCAGCGTAGACGCTTTTTGCTTCTCTTCTTCAAGCTCCATTTTTAGAAGCTCGATAGTTTCGAGTGCAGCCTGGATTTTGGTTTCCAGTTTGGACAGTAATTCAAGGCTCATCTGGAGAGTCCTATGGTTTCTGGATGGGACTGTGATTCTAGCAGTGCCTAGAACTTAAGGAATAGCGATTCTTGTCGTTTGGTCAAAAAACACCCTATTACTGGGTTCTAAATTAAGTTTTTTTGCATTTGTTATTAACTCGTTAGTATTCTTGGTTTTATTTTTTATCGGAATGGTCCATGTCGCCTAGTCTGCTCGCCATACTCCCGCTACTGTTGACCTTAACCTTAGCCCTGTTTTTACGTCGTACACTGGTGGCGTTAGGCGTCGGCATCGTCTCTGGCGCGCTATTGATCGCCCAATTTGACCCGCTGCAAACTGGGCGGTATTTGCTTGATATCGGTGTTAAACAATTTTATGCCCAAGGCGCGTGGCAAGCGTGGCACCTCAATGTGCTATTGGCCATGTTGCTGCTAGGTAGTATGACGCAATTGTTAGCACGTGGCGGCGCCGTGGGTCAGTTTGGTGATTGGCTTTATAGCCGTATCCGCACTGAACGTCAGGCGCGTCTGGGAGTGGTTTTCCTCGGTTGGTTAGTGTTCATTGATGGGATTTTCAGTTGCCTTGCCGTCGGTCATGTTTGTCAGCCATTGAAGCGTTATGGCATTCGCCATGAGCAGCTCGCTTATCTGGTCGATTCCAATGCCTCGCCCCTGTGCGCGCTATTGCCTTTCTCCAGTTGGGGCCCCTATGTGATGGCACTTATTGCGGGGATCAGCTTTTTGCCAGTGTCGCCGCTGGAAGCCTTTATAGATGTGGCCTTATTTAACTTTTACGCCATAGTGACCTTAGGTTTGTCCGTGCTTGTTGCTTGGTATGGCGTGGGTTTTCGCTCTTTTGTCGCCCCAACTGAGGTCAAATCCTCTAATGCGGTCGAGGCCAAGGGTAATCCTTGGCTGCTCGCAATCCCTATGCTGACTCTATTATTGGCTTCGGTGGGACTAACTTTGTGGTCGGGGGCTCAGCAGGTCTCGTCTTGGGATGTGTCACTCTGGCTGGCTAAGGCTGATATTGGTGCCTCTATGCGCGACGCTTGTTTGTTGGCGACCTTGGTCACACTGATTATGTTGAGCTTGTCTGGGCGACGTTTAACGGCGTTAGTGGGGGACTTGAGCCACGGTGTGCGTATAATCGCTTTCGCCATTGCGATTTTGCTCTGTACTTGGATGATTGGCGCTGTGATCCAAGATCTTGGCGTGGCGAAATTGTTAGCTGCTTGGGCTAAGTCTTATCTTTCTCCACACTTGCTGGTGGCGGGCATGTTTTTACTCTGCGCGATTATGGCTTTTGCGACGGGTTCAAGCTGGGGAACATTTGCGATTATGATCCCGATTGGCGCTGAGATTGCCCATAATTTAGATCCTCATCTGTTATTGCCTGTATTGAGCGCTGTGATGGCGGGATCAGTTTTTGGCGATCACTGCTCGCCCATCTCAGATACCAGCGTGCTCAGTGCGACCAGTTCAGGTTGCGCTCCCCATGATCATGTGGTGACTCAGTTGCCTTTCGCGTTAATCGCGGCGTGCTCGGCATTGGTTGGATTCCAATTAGTGAATTTAGCTGTGGCGACGCCGTTAGTGTGGTTGGCCGTGGTGAGCTGTGGTCTCGGTTTTTTTGCCTTGATGGCACGTTTCTACTCGCCTTGGCCTAACTTAGCGGCGCAGACATAACGCCTGTTTATCGTTAAAATGGCCTATTCGGTTTGAGTGAAACCCTTTATTTCAATGTACTGATTTAAGAGATATCAATATGAGCATTACCCGTTTAGACGTTGGCACCCGCATGAGCAGCATAGTCATTCACCAAGGTACTGTGTATCTGTGTGGCCAAGTGGCGAAGGATAAGTATCAAGATATCATTGAGCAAACCGTCACTATGCTGGAGGAAGTCGATACCTTGTTGGCGCAGGCGGGGAGTTCGCGTGAGCATGTATTGTCAGCGACTATCTATCTGAAAGACATGGGTGATTACGATGCGATGAATGCCGTATGGGATGCTTGGGTGCCTAAAGGCCATGCGCCAGCCCGCGCTTGCGTGCAAGCTGCTATTGCTGAGCCGGAATATTTGGTTGAAGTGTCTGTGATAGCGGCGGTCGCGGTTTAAGCGCGGAGCTATTTTTCGCCCTGTGTAGAATCCTGTCACCGAGTGTCATGACTCGGTGAAGCTTTTCCGCAATACACCTCGCTATCTAAACCTGCATTATTCATCACGTTCACTCTCTTCTAGCTAAATCTTTCAGCTTTAACCTAATAAGTATTCCATTAAATGTTTAGGCACAAGCGGTGGATGATCCACATATTGCATTGAGAGTGCCGCGGCGATCGCATCAATATTCTGTTGCGCTAAGCCCTGTTCGATAATGGCAAACGCCCAAGGAGCCTCAGTTTTGAGCTTTAGGTAATAAGGCGTGTTGATAAATTGTGCGAGTGAGTAAGCCGCGCCACCTAAACCATGCCCCCAACCATCGCTAACCTGAAAGGGTCTATCAAGATGCGCCGTATCAAACTCAATCAGCTGGGGATATTGGCCATTATGCCCACCGGTCCAGTGACCGATTTCAACCGCTAACATCATCTTTGCCATGTGTTGTCCTCGCTAACCTTGTTTAGTGGCAATCTGCATCCTGCCAAATTCAGCATTCACATCGACAGGCGTGATAGCGACGATATGGTCTAGCCTAAGGGATTGTTTATTTTGTTGCTGCTGGATAACAAGCCACTCGGTTTTGTCGGCCCTTGTCTCTGTGGTGATGGCTTGGCCTTGGCACTGCGTGCCATCAATCAACTCAATCTTGAGCTGATAACCGCGCAGGCAGGCAAGTTCGAGGTAATCGTAGTGCTCACAGGGGATCATCTTATAGTCAGACATAGGTTTATCTCATCGGGAGTTCGACCCCATTGTGGCAAAAATACTTGCCATTGGCATTATGTGT
>NZ_VXCT01000241.1:0-201 GCF_052850535.1 Shewanella sp. 1180_01 | reverse complement strand
TGTGCAGCCTAATGTTCTCCTCAGAACAGGTGTTTTTACGCCTGTTGGTCGTAGAACTAATCCGAATGATGTCAAAGCACAAGATCTCAGCAACGATCTGGTGAGCCTCGATATCTGCCAAAAGGAGGGCTATGACCTGGTTACCGTCAGGGGCCAACGGCTGAATATCGAAACCGATTTTAAGGTGTGGTGCGGTATTGT
>NZ_VXCT01000240.1:0-201 GCF_052850535.1 Shewanella sp. 1180_01 | reverse complement strand
TCCTAGCAAATAACTAACGTGTTGTTTGGTAAGAACAAAGCATTTACTTCCTAGCCTACTGAAGCGAATGTGTTACAAAGCTCGGTTACGAGTTAAATCATAAGTCCGGGTCCCCTTCGTCTAGAGGCCTAGGACACCGCCCTTTCACGGCGGTAACAGGGGTTCGAATCCCCTAGGGGATACCATCTATTTTTTATAGAG